>JANLYU010000022.1:0-7449 GCA_031365785.1 Flavisolibacter sp.
TGATCCGTTGTTTAATAGAATTGCCATTCAGATAGTTAGGACCTTTTTTCTTTGGTGCGGTCTGAAATGGATGGAAAATTCCATCCATATTTTAGGCCTATTTTATACTAAAATTCTTGAATTTCAGTTTATAACACGTTAGTTTGCGACCCCAAATGAATTGCCGTCATTCCATTTTTATCATTTTCCTGTTGCTGTCCACGTTTTTTTTTAAAACGGGGTTTGCACAACTGGGCTTTGACCTGAAAATTGATAAACCGGAACCTTACCAGAACCGGGTGCTGCGGGCAGAAAAAACGGGCGAAAAACCCCTTCGAAAACCAAAAAAATTTCTTCAGAATCTGACCACCCACTATAATTACTACTTTAATGCCAGTAACCGGCTCAATGAGGTGATCAATGGAGCCAAAACCTCTTTCAGAGAAGATTATACCGAACTGCTTCCGTTTTACAACTACAGTTTGACCACAACTGCACAGAACTCCAGCCTGCTCGATTCTGTCATTTACAAATCGCAAACAGGGATCGTCATGCATGACTTGCGTAACGACTGGATTGACAACCTTTATATGCTTTGGGGCGCTGCCTGGTTTTTTGAAAAAAAGTTTGATTCCGCTGCTCTGATGTTCCAGTTTATCAATTACGCGTTTGCTGAGAAAGAAAAAGACGGTTATTACAGATACATTGGCAGCAGGATGGACGGCAACAATGCCCTGAGCATTTCTACCAAAGAGAACCACCACTTTCCGAAAAGCCTGGTCACTTCACCGAGTCGTAACAACGCACTGTTGTGGCAGGTCCGGACTTTGATTGAAAATGGAAATATCCCTGAAGCAGGAAGTTTGATTGTTACCCTAAGAAATGATCCGTTTTTCCCTTCCCGGCTGACAGATGATTTGGAAGAAATCCAGGCTTACTGGTTTTATAAACAACAGGTATGGGATAGTTCAGCCATCCATCTAAAAAAAGCTTTGGGTCAGGCTAGTAATAAACAGGAAAGGGCACGCTGGGAATACCTGGCCGGGCAAATGCTGGAAAAATCAGGAAAATTTGAAGAAGCGCAGAATTTATATGCAAAATCTATTTCACATACTATCGATCCGGTGATGGATGTATATGCCAGGCTGAATATGGTAAGAATTAATCAATCCGGTGATACCAGTTATATAGACAAGAACATCAGTGAGTTGCTTAGAATGGTAAAAAGGGATAAGTATGCCGATTTCCGCGATGTTATTTATTTTATGGCTGCCAAAATGGAAATGGAAAGGAATAATTTGCCCGCTGCACAGGCATTATTATTAAAAGGTTCCAAATACAATACTGCAGGATTTTCCTCACGAAATAAATCCTTCCTGCTCATCGCCGATCTTACTTATGACCAAAAAAAATACCTCCAGGCAGCTTCCTTTTATGACAGTGTCCAGATCAGAGATATGGAAGTAGCAGAGATCAATCGCATAGAAGGACGCAAAACTACTTTGGCAAAAATTGTAATGGCTTCAAGAGTGATCAACAGGGAAGACAGCCTGCAGCGCATTGCCCTGATGCCTGAACAGGAAAGAACGGTTTATATTGCCCGACTGGTTAAACAGATGCGTAAACAACAAGGGCTCGACGACGTTTCTGCAACTTCCGGTAATTCCCTGCTTAGCAACCCCTCCGCTGATCTTTTTCCTGTAGCCAGTCAGCAAAAAGGAGATTGGTATTTTTATAATACTACCCTCAAAACCCAGGGACTTGCTCAGTTCAGACAAACCTGGGGTACACGCCCGAATGTAGATAACTGGAGAAGGTTTTCTGATGTCAACCAGCAACTCCTGTCAAAGATTCCTTCCAACACCCGTGATGCCAATACAGCGGCAGATGCGAATATTGCCGTGGACAATACACCCACCTTCAACTCCCTCCTCAATAATTTACCGCTGACTGAAGTACGACTGAAGGCTTCCAATGACTCGTTACAAAATGCCTTGTTTGATTTGGGAAGCATCTACCTGAATGAAGTGGAAGATTACCCTTCTACCATTGAAACCTTCGAAAAGCTAAGGGTCCGTTACCCGGGCTATCCCCGTACCGACGAAGTGTTGTTCAACTTATACTATTCTTATAAAAAAACGGGTAATGATGCCAAAGCGGAAGAGATTAAAAAATTATTACAGTCAAGAACTTCCGCTTCCAGGTTTACATCCATCATCAACAGTGGTAAAGATCCTGCCGATGAAGTGAACCAGAAATCTCAGTCTACTAAAACCTATACAACTATTTATAATCTTTTTATTGAAGGCAAATTTGAAGAGGCGGAAGGACTAAAGAGGCAGGCAGACAGTACCTATAAAACCAACTTCTGGCAACCACAATTATTATACATAGAAGCGGTATACCAGATCAGGCAACGAAAAGACAGTCTGGCAAAAAACAGTTTGCAAACGCTCATCGGGCAACATGGCGAAACTCCCCTGGGCATTAAAGCGCAAAACCTCCTTCAGGTATTGAACAGGCGTACGCAAATTGAAAATGAATTGACAGCACTCCACATCGAAAAACCCGGTGAAGATTCTTCAGTAGTAACCCCGGTAGTGCTTGCACCTTCTCCCACACGCAAGGACAGTGTAACAGCACGCCCGAAAAAAGACCTGGTCTTACAACCCAGACAACCTGTTGACACCACTGCCAAAAAAGCCATTGTGCAGCCAAAACCTGCATCGATATATAAATTTGATGCAGCTGCCAAACACCAGGCCGTGATTGTGCTCGACAAAGTGGACAAGCTATTTGCCAATGAAGTAGCTAGTGCCATGGGCCGTTTCAACCGAGACTATTATTACAACCAGACGTTTCAAATCAGTCTTCGGGATCTTGATGCGGATAAAAAACTCGTGCTGGTAAGTGGGTTTGCAAATGCTCAGGAAGCAGTGGATTATGTTTTGAAGGCGAAGTCGCTGGCTGCCAATGAAATCATGCCCTGGCTCACCAGGGATAAATATTCCTTTTCCATACTGAGCGCGCAGAACCTGGAAGTATTGATGGAAAATAAAGATCTTGTGCGTTACAGGCAATTTCTGGATCAAAACTTGCCTGTCAAATTCTGATATTCACTGTATTCTGGGTGCTCAGAGGTGGCTTGTTTGGCAAATACATTGTTGGTTACCGTACTGCTTCATCATATCATTGAAAGAAAATAAAAGGTTGGTATCATTCGCACCTGTAACTTCTCACTGAACTCAATTAATAGCTCATGAAAAAAAGTATTCGCATTTTCTGGATCATTTTTCTTGCGGGTTTCAGTTTTGTGCTACTTTTTTTTCTAATGGTTTTATTTGGCGTTTTCGGCAAACTGCCCAGTACCGGTAAGCTTGAAAATCCAAGCATTATTCAGGCCTCTGAAGTGTATGGAGCAGATGGCACCCTGATGGGAAAATATTTCACGGAGCGTGGTAATAGAAGCAATGTCAATTATCGAGATATTTCCAAGAATGTAATCGACGCGCTAGTGGCTACAGAAGATGTTCGTTTTTATGAACATTCAGGTATCGACTTCAAAAGAACCTTCAGTGCGGTACTTTCCTTAGGAAGCAAAGGCGGGGGAAGTACCATTACTCAACAGCTGGCAAAAACCCTGCTCGACCAGGGCAGCAGGAACAAGGCGCTTCGGGTAATTGAGAAGATGAAAGAGTACATTGTAGCAGTTAGACTGGAAAGAAATTTTACCAAAGAAGAGATTCTAGCTCTGTACCTGAATGCGGTTCCATATGGAGATAATATTTATGGAATCAGAAATGCTTCCAAAACTTTTTTTCAAAAAGAACCGGACCGTTTAGCTAAAGAAGAAGCGGCATTACTGGTGGGTGTATTAGCCGGTAATTCAATTTACAATCCCAGGATCCATCCCAAGGCAGCTAAAAACCGTAGAAATGTAGTACTGGGTCAAATGGAGAAGAATGGTTACCTAGCCGCAGGTGAAGCAGAACAATTGAAGGCAATCCCCATCAACCTGAATTATAAAAAGATGGACGAAAATAATGGCATTGCACCTTATTTCCGCGACCAGGTATTAAAAAATGAAATTGAAGATGTTTTAAAAAGTGAAACGAAGACCGATGGGGACAACTATGATATTTATGAAGATGGTTTGAAAATATATACTACCATCAATCCTAAAATGCAGCAATATGCTGAAGAAGCGATGGGCCAGCAAATGCCTATGTTGCAAAAAGCACTCAACAGCCAGTCCAATATCAAAAAAGGAACTGTTTGGAAAGGACATGAAAATGTTCTTGAAGCAGCTATGAAGAACAGTGATCGATGGAAAAATTTAAAAGATGACGGGCTCACCGATGCGGAAATAAAAAAAGAATTTCAACAAAAAGTAAAAATGAAGGTTTTTTCCTGGAACCCATCCAGGGAAAAGGACACCATTATGTCGCCGCTTGATTCCATAAAATATCACCGGCAAATGATCCAGTCATCCTTCATGGTAACGGATCCTGTTACAGGTGAAGTAAGAGCCTGGGTAGGAGGCATTAATTTTAAAACTTATAAACTCGATCATGCGCAGCTCAAAACCAAACGGCAGGTAGGTTCTTCAATCAAACCCCTCTTATACTGCCAGGCAATAGAGGAAAGAGGTATGACACCGGAAAGCATGGTGGAGGATGTGCAACAGTCTTTCGGAAAAAATCAACTGGTTCCTGCCACATCCCGAAGTTGTACCGGCAGGACGATGACGATGGCCTCAGCGCTTGCCTGGTCGCGCAACTGTGCCACGGCCTACATCATGAAACAGGTTGGGCCCGCGCAATTTGCCAACTTCCTGGAACAGAAGCTTAATATTCCTACACATATCGAACCCTATCCTTCCATTGCCCTGGGTTCATGTGAACTGTCTCTGTTTGAAATGATGTGGGGGTATTCAGTTTTTCCAGGTCATGGCTTTTCCACCAAGCCTTCTTTCATCACCCGCATCGAAGACCGTAATGGAAATGTGCTGAAGCGCGTAGACATTGGAGCCAACAGAAAAGAAGCCATCAGTGAAGCCACCGCTTACCAGATGGTGAAAATGATGGAAGGTCCCGTTACCGTGGGTACTGCCAGGGGTTTGATGCAAGCTTTGGGTGCCAAGGAAATGAGTGGAAAAACAGGCACCACCAATGACAACGCGGATTTTTGGTTCATGGGTTATACACCTCAATTAATGGCCGGCACCTGGGTAGGATGTGATGACCGTTTCATCCAGATAGAAAGTGGAGCGTATATGGGTGGTACTGCAGCGCGTCCTATCTGGGAAGCCTTTTTCAAAAAAGTGTATGCAGATAAATCATTAGGCATTGATAAGGAAGCCTCTTTTCTGAAACCTGCAGATCTTGAAAATGAAACCAATTCGGCAGACAGCTTCTGGTACAATGATGGAACTGGTACGGAACAGGGACAGGATAATGGGGTGAATGAAGGTGACTATTCCATTGATTCCGCTACCAATTTACCACCCGATACCAAAACACCAGCTGATGATAATGCGCCTAAAAAAGACCAGAAGAAGGATTCCAGTAAAATCCCCAGAATTGGTGAAATGAATTCCGCGGATGACGGCAAGGATAAAAAAAATAATATTTTCAAGAAGATTTTTGGAAAGCGGGAAGATAAAAAAAATAAACAGGAGAATGATTATTAGGCATCGGTGTACCTGATGGACCACTTACTGCCTATTGCTACAATGTCATTGGGAAAACCTGTTTCCCCCATTCAGCAACTTTTCAACTTTCTTCGATAAAATGTGTTACTTCAGGGAAGGAGTTGGGTGGACACGGCATGACATTTTCTGTATTATAGAAAAATCACCATGGAAAGAAATCAGGAATCCCAGAACCTCGCGTCTCAACAAAACGTTTCCAGTGCAATGGACGGGCAGGATGGAGAGACATTAAAAGACGGTAAGGCGGACCAGGATTTTCCAGGTTATCCTCATTACCCAGCTAAAGAAGATATCATGGACCAGCGGTCAGATGCTCACAGGGTTGATCTTGATGTAGAAAATTTTCCCGGCAACCGTAATTCAACTGGTATCAGCCAGCGCTTCCCGGCGGCGGATGACAGACTAAGAGCTGAGAATGCTATGACTCCACAACCGGGCCTTGGTGATGATGATCTGGATATACAGATGGGCACTGAAGCTGATGTGGATGAAGATGACCTGACTATTTTGCAAAGTACGGATGCTGAAATTGGAACTCCACAAAATGTAACTCATGATGACCTGGGCACAGACCTCGATATCCCTGGAAGTGAGTTGGATGACGATCTTGAAAAGACAGGAAGTGAGGATGAAGAAAATAATTATTATAGTTTGGGTGGCGACAGGCAAGGCGCCCTGGAAGAAGATCCTAATTCAGGACCGGTAAGAGGAGATGGCTGAATATGAAATTTTTAGTACCATTTGTTTTTATGATAGCAGTTGGGCTGGCGGGTTGTGATCCGCTGCGCCGGATTAATATGTTGAATAAATCCGGATCAGATGCTATGATCCTTTGGACCATCAAGCAAGACAGTATCAACAGCAGTCCTTTCTTCATCAGCAATTCAAGAGATGTCAGCTTCACACTCACTCCCAACGCTCCTGGAAATCGGATAAAAATGTCCTTTGGGTCTGGCACCTGGCATACTAAACAATTGAAAAATTTAATTGACGACCTGGATTCCCTGGTGATCAGTTCAAAAGCTGGTAGCCATAGTTATACTACTGAAAAAGAGATCAAAAATTTTTTACTTCCAAGAAGAAAAGGAATAGATAAAAGTAAGATCGATATCCTCATCACGGAATGATCCGCTTTACCTGACGCTTTCTGGCTGCTCAATTCCATCAATTCCTTTAACTTTATCCATCATCCATTTTATTACAGATTTCTATATCAGTCCTGTCCGCGCACTGATAAGAAGTTCAATAGAATTTCCGTGAAGACAAAAAAACAAACTAAGATTTCTTTAGAGCAGTTATCTATTTTACCTTCATTTGCTCAGTATCTCTTACAGCACCACTTGAATGATTATGTAACTGTCCAGTTACAATTTCTTGAGGATATAGATATTCCTATGATGAAATATTTCAAGGAATTGTCTTATGAACAATTATTTCAACTATCCAAGGATTCTTCAGAGGAGATGCTCACTTTCCTGGCGGCCAATAAAGCAAGGGCACAGATCCAAACTTCTATCAAACAATGGAAGGAGAATCATATGCCCATAATCAAAAAGGAAGAGATCCAGGCAGAAGACGTCACGCTGAGTATTTATTTGAGAAAAAAAACATTCCTTCATTTTATACAGGATTTTACTCCCGAATTGGAAAAGATACTGGAACTGATCAATGAAATTGATCTGTTCCTCGCAGTTTCGGAAACCGAACTAACTAATACCTATGGCGCTTGCAACCGTTCCATAGGAATCTTGGCAAGC
>JANLYU010000191.1:0-4309 GCA_031365785.1 Flavisolibacter sp.
GAAGCCATGGCTGCTCCGTCAGTGATGAAAACATTTTTGGCATCCCAAACCTGGTTCCATTCATTGAGCACTGAAGATTTTGGATCGCGTCCCATGCGGGCCGTTCCCATTTCATGAATTCCACCACCGAGGTAATATTCATTATCATATGGTTTTACATCTTTCAGTCCGGCTGCTTCCAGCATTTCAACTGCATCATTCGCCATATCCTTTCTCATTTTCCGCTCATTGTCTTTGATCTCACAATCAAATGACAATACGGGAAGTCCCCATTTATCTTTTTTGGTTTTGTCGAGTGTGATTTTATTTTCATGATAGGGAAGTGTTTCTCCAAATCCGGTCATGCCCATGGTCCATTCGCCTGGCTCACTGAGCGCATCCTTGTAATCTCCTCCAATATTCATTTCTGCAATCTCACGCGACCATCCCTGGCGACTGGCACCTCCCTGGTAGCCAAAGCCCCTGATATAATCTCTTTTGTCGCCATTGAAATTTCGATAGCGAACCACATATACACCATTTGGTCTTTTACCATAATAATATTTGTCATCATATCCTTCCGCTCTTCCGGAAGCTCCTGCACGAAAGTGGTGATCCATTAAATTATGACCCAGCTCGCCACTGCTGCTTCCCAAACCGTCGGGCCAGATATCGGTGGCGGAATTCATCAAAATCCAGGTGGAGTTGAGGGCGGATGCATTGATGAAAACAATCTTGGAAAAATAGTCATGGACTTCATTGGTTTCTGCGTCGATGATCCTTACGCCTTTTGCTTTCTTCGCATCCTTATCATACAGCACTTCTTTTACAATAGAGAATGGGCGGAGCGTGAGGTTGCCTGTTTTCATGGCAGCGGGAAGCGTGGCTGATTGGGTACTGAAGTACGCACCATAGGGACAACCCAGCCAGCATTTATTTCTGTACTGGCAATTGGTTCTGTCGTGATGGGGTACTGTAATGTTAGCGGTACGACCCATGATCATGTTACGTCCAAATTGTTTTTTGATCCGTGCTGCCACGTCCTTCTCCACACAATTCATTTCCATGGCCGGCATGAAATTTCCATCTGGTAATTCTTTCAATCCATCCTTGGATCCACTGATGCCTGCAAAAGTTTCAGCGTAACCATACCAGGGTTCCAAGTCCTTGTATCGGATAGGCCAGTCGGTGCCGATGGCATCTTTGGCATTGGCTTCGAAATCCATTTCGTTCCATCGATAACTTTGCCTGCCCCACATCAGGGAACGGCCTCCTACATGGTAACCCCTGAACCAGTCAAATCTTTTCACTTCAGTATAAGGACTTTCTTTATCCTTTACCCAAAAGTCAAGATTGAGTTCGTTTAAAGTATAGTCCCTTTTGAGCACCGGATAGTCTTCCACCATCTGTTGGGTGCGACCTCCACGGTGAGGAAAATTCCAGGGATCCTTGTTGGTGTTCACATAGTCTTTAATGTGCTTTATGTCACGGCCACGTTCCAACAATAAAACTTTCAGGCCTTTCTCAGTAAGTTCTTTGGCTGCCCAGCCTCCGCTGATCCCGGAGCCTACAACAATCGCATCATAAGTATCTGCCATAATGGAATTTTGATTCTGATTAATTTATTTTTATTTGCTCAAGTCTGATTACACATCACATACTTTCACTGCTTTTTTCAGTGATCCAATTTTCGCTTCATTATTTTTACCAGTTGGGATAAACTCCTGCGCCACATAATCATTAAAACCTGTAGCAAGGATGGCTCGCATGATGGCAGGATAATACAATTCCTGCGTTTCATCAATTTCATTTCTTCCCGGAACACCGCCGGTATGGTAGTGCCCAAAATACTGATGGTGATCCCTGATTGTTCGGATCACATCTCCTTCGTCGATCTGCATGTGGTAAATGTCGTACAGCAATTTAAAATTTTCTGAATGAATCCGCTTACATAATTCTATGCCCCAGGTAGATTTATCGCACATATAATCTGCATGGTTGATCTTGCTGTTTAATAATTCCATCTGGATCATCACCCCTTTTTCTTCTGCAAAAGACATGATTTGCTGAAGGCCTTCCACACAATTTTTCAGTCCTGTTTCATCATCCATGCCTTTCCGGTTACCGCTGAAACAGATTAAATTCTTAAAGCCTGCATCGGCTACCAGCTGAATATGTTCCCTGTAATTTTTGATGAGGGTGGGGTGGTATTCTTTATGATTCCAACCTTCAGTAAGACTGATCTCAGCACCATTGCACATAGAAGAGAAAATGCCATGCTGTTTCAGTACCGGCCAGTCCTTAGGACCTACCAGGTCAATGGCAGAAAATCCGATTTTTCTGACCACCTCGCAGAGTTGTTCTATAGAAAGGAAGCCATAGGTCCACCTGCAAACAGAATGATGAATATTGCCTTTTAGTTGGTGACTCATGGAAATGTGTTCGTACCCAGCGATGGAAACAGCAGGGGCTGCAGCAAAAGCGCCTGCGCTGAACATCAGGTTTTTAACAAGATCCCTTCGCTTCATACCACAAGTGTTTTCAAGTGAGTGAGGTGCCTGAATTGGTTTGAACTGTTGACGCTTGATTTTTATCTCTGAACAAAAGAGCAAATAAAATTACAACAACTGCCGCAATACCAGCCGGGATAAGCCAAATTGATTTCCAGTCATGTCCATTTGCGGTTTTGTAAGCATCAACAATAGGACCTGATACCAGAGAACCGATCAGCATACCCACTCCATAAGTAGCAAGTGTAATTAAACCCTGGGCCGAACTTTTAAATCTTTCCCCAGCTAAATTATCAGTATAAATCTGCCCGGTTACAAAAAAGAAATCATAACAGATGCCGTGTAATACAATTCCAAGTATCAACATCCAGTATCCTTCATTGATGTTTCCATAGGCAAATAAAATATAGCGTACGGCCCATGCGATCATTCCAATGGCCAGCATTTTCTTGACGCCAAACCGAAGAAACAGAAACGGCATGAGGAGCATGAACATAATTTCCGAAACCTGGCCAAGAGATTGGATACTCGCTGTAGACTGCATTCCTTTTTCATTCAGGAATAAATTGGTGAAATTATAATAGAAAGCAAGCGGTATACATATAGCAATGGAGGCCATAAAAAATAATAGGTAAGACCGGTTCTTCAGCAGCCTCAGCGCATCCAGGCCCAGAATATCCGATATGGAGGTTTTATTCCCTTTTTTTACCGGAGGCGTGGAGGGAAGCGTAAAGCTATAGAACCCTAATAAAAGCGCAGCGCTCCCTGTCATCTTAAAAGTATTAGCCAGAAAATATTCCTGCCCTGGCTTATCCCAGCTGAACCAGCTGATAATGAGTCCTGCTACGATCCAGCCAATGGTACCCAGCACTCTTATAAATGGAAATTCTTTGCTGGGATTGGTCATTTGCCTGAATGAAATGGAATTCACCAACGCCAGCGTGGGCATAAACAAAATCATATAGACTAAAATAATCGGAAAGAAACTTCCGAAATCCTGAGCACCTGAAGCATACCATAATAAGGCGCCTCCTATAATATGCAACACCGCCAAAATTTTCTGAGCGGAAAAAAACCGGTCGGCAATGAGACCAATAATGAAAGGGGCCACAATGGCACCAATGGATTGGGTTAGGTAAGCCAGACTGATTTCTGTTCCGGTTGCATTCAATTTTTTCCCCAGAAATGTGCCCAGTGTTACAAACCATCCTCCCCAGATAAAGAAATTAAGAAACATCATGAATGATAGCTGAAGCCGTGTGGTCAATTTCATGCGCCAATAATTTTGGTAATTAGTATGGAATTCAATAAAGCAGTAATCGGCAGTACAAATGAAAAAACAAGTAGATGTAAGGAAGTTCTTTTCTGCATTCGTTAGCTAAGTAATTTTAAATGTACAATATTTTGGAAATGCAGAAATTTTTATTTGAAACAACTTTACTAAAAAAAATTGCTCACATGTAATAACAGTTGAATAAATTTATCATCTTCATTCATTTATTTATGGGAAACATTCAGATCAAAGTCCAACCAAAAAAATACGATGCAGTGATTGTGGGTTCGGGTGCAGGTGGCGGCATGGCGGCATATTCCTTATCAAAAGCAGGATTGAGCGTGGCGCTGATAGAAGCCGGTCCCATGTATGATCCGAAAAAAAATGTCACCCAGTTGAAATGGCCCTGGGAATCACCCCGTCGCGGCGCCAGTACCAAGTATCGTCCGTTCGGTGATTTTGATGCCTGTTATTGGGGATGGGAAATAGATGGTGAACCTTATACCAAAGTGAAAGGAACACAGTGGGACTGGTGGCGTGCCCGTAT
>JANLYU010000203.1:0-3508 GCA_031365785.1 Flavisolibacter sp.
GGCAAAGGGCAATTACCCGTTGTAAAAGCGATTGATAAGGAACATGTGATTTGCGTGTGGGAAAACAACCGGCATGTTCAAAAGGCCCTAATGACATTATAACCCTGCGGAATCCTGTAAAACATTCCCGGAATTCTGTAATAGTCGCGCTGTGATAGGCAGGTAATTTTGTGTATCAATTTATAAATGACACATACCTATCATATTGATGGCATGACCTGTTCAGGCTGCCAGGCAAAAGTGCAGGGATTATTATCCAAAGTAAAAGGCATAGACAGGGTATCTATTGACTTGAATAAAGAAGAAGCCCTGTTGGAAATGAGCAGGCACATTCCGGTGACGGACCTGCAGGAAGCTTTGAAAGAATATCCAAAGTACCAGTTGTCGGCACCCGTTTCTAAACCCAATCCAAAAGAATTTATTGTTGCAGAAGAAGCTAGGAAATCATGGTTAGCCACCTACTTTCCGATTATACTGGTTTTTGGATACATCCTCGGGATAACGCTAACCATTGACCTGTTCAACGGTCCTTTCTTTTGGATGCCATGGATGAATCACTTTATGGCTGGATTTTTCCTGATCTTTTCCTTTTTCAAGCTGTTGAACCTTGAGGGTTTTGCAGATAGCTATTCGATGTATGATATAATAGCCAAAAAATGGAAAGGATGGGGTTATGTGTATCCTTTTGTGGAACTGGGATTAGGGATGTCTTTTCTTTCTGGCTTTCATCCGGTTTTTACCAATACGGCCACTTTTATACTAATGTCGGTAAGCCTTGTGGGCGTTCTGCAAAGTGTACTGAATAAAAGAAAAATCAAATGTGCGTGTCTGGGTGCCATCTTTGATCTACCCATGAGTACCCTTACGATCATTGAAGACACAATGATGATTGGAATGAGCGTCACCATGCTACTACTTCTGTTTTGAAGTGATGGATACTGAATGGCAATCAAAAAGAGTCCTGAGTTTTTAAAACTGGAGATGATGATGATGAAAACTACTCCAACCCATTTCAAAAATCAATTTTATACTTTTATAAAGTAAGAGACCTATAACTTTGCAGAAGATCATGTTACAACCCTACAAATACAAGTTGATCGCCACCTTTCTTCTCGTGGTATTCTCACTGAATACAATGGCAGGATTTGCTTGTTCCATAGGTATTGATATGGGGTATAATTCCGGGCATCACCAACACGAAGAGATGACCACAATCCCGGAACTGCACCATCATGAATCCGGTACAAAAATGCATCATCATGCTACACCAAATCCCGGTCAAGCAATAGTTGCGGGTATTCATGAAGATTGTTGTGCGGGGGTGGTCAACGATTTTACACAATTGGATAAAGCCGTTACTTATAATAATCTCCTTGTAAAGGCGCCTGTATTTTTGGCATTTTACCTAAATGATTTTTTTGTTACAGAAAAATCTATTGGAGACCCTCAAACCGGTACCAACGACCAGTTTCTCCGACGAAGTTGTTCCATCAACGATAACGACATTAGAATAGCGATTCATTCTTTCCAGATTTGATTTGAAAAGGGAGTATCAGCATGGGTTTCCCATGCTTGTAATTTTCTTTTACCATCAATCAAATCAAATGAAAAAAATAATCATCGTTCTTGCTTTCATAGCTTCAGGCATAACACAGCAGGCCCTGTCACAGGACAGTACAAAAACAACACCCTCAGCTCTACTCTCTTCTTATTTTGAAATAAAGAATGCCCTGGTATCCGGAAATGGGAATAGCGCTTCTTTAAAGGCATATGAATATGCTAAATTATTCAAAACTCTGCCATCTGGAAATATTCCGGAGGAGGACCGAACAAATTTAATCCAGGAGGCCTTCCAGATAGCCGCAGTGAAAGACATCAGGCAACAAAGAGATCATTTTGCCAATCTATCATTAGCCATGTATGCACTGGCTAAAAAGGTAAAGCTTTCATCCCAACCTATTTATTATGCGAATTGTTCCATGAAGAAAGCCTATTGGTTGAGCAATGCGCCCCTGATTAAAAATCCATACTTCGGCAATGCCATGCTCACCTGCGGTAAGGTGGAAGAAATTTTGTAATCAACTCAACACTCCAACATTAAATATTAAAAAATGAAACAAATCCTAATCGGAATGGCAGTAATGGCCATCACTGCCACAGCTTGCAATAGCGGAAATAATACTTCCGACAATAAGAAGGAAGATACTTCCCGGATTGCAGTGGCGCCTGAAAAAGAAACCACTACCACCACCTCAAAAGACGAAAATGCCAGTGGCGCCATGAATGAAATGGTTGACCAGTATTTACAGATCAAAAACGCACTGGTCAGTGATAATGGGAAGGAGGCGGCAATTGCCGGGAATGCCTTTGTTGCGTCAATGGGTAAAATGGAAAAAACATCATTCAGCGCTGATAAAAAGAAAACATGGGATGACCTTTCCGATGATGCCAAGGAAATGGCGGAACATATAGGTAAAAGCGCGGGTAAACTGGAACACCAGCGCGAGCATTTCGATATGCTGAGCAAGGATATGTATGATATGGTGAAAGCATTCGGTGCCGGGCAGACCTTATACCAGGATTTTTGCCCCATGTATAATAATAATAAAGGAGCCACCTGGCTGAGTGAAACAAAAGAGATCAAAAATCCTTACATGGGTAAAAAACAACCTTCATGCGGATCCCTGAAAGAAGAAATTAAATAAATAACATGCGTCTTTTGAAAAGGGTTTTGTTGGTATTATTATTTGTTATGATTGCTATACAATTTATTAGGCCTGCCCGTAATATCAGCAGTCAGGTATTGGGTACTGACCTAACAAAAATGGTACATGTTCCGGATAAGGTGTCCGGCATACTCAAAAACAGCTGTAACGATTGTCATTCCAACAATACTCGGTATCCCTGGTATGTAAACATACAGCCTGTTGCATGGCTAATGGCCAATCATGTAAAGAATGGCAAGGAAAGTCTCAACTTCAGTGAGTTTGGAACTTACTCAAACAGAAAACAAGCTAACAAACTGAAGTCAGTATCTTCTGAGGTAGAGGAAGGTGGGATGCCCATATCTTCTTATACCATAATGCACAAAGATGCCAAGCTCAATAAAGAGGATAAAGAACTAATTATTCAATGGGCTTTAAAAACAAGAGATAGTCTTTTGTCAAAAAACTAAATGGATAAGATAAAAAAAATATTGATCAACATTTTCAAAGCAATCTTTATCAGAAAAAAAGACTGCTGTAAATAATAATTAATCACCTAATGAAAAAAATAATTTCAATAACCCTGGTTATGGCTATTTGCTCCTTAGCATTTAGTCAGAATATGCCGGGAATGAATATGCCAATGCCGAAAAAGACAGCGGTGAAACCAGTTAGTAAAGTCAAACCTAAAATGCAAACGCAAAAAATTACCTACACCTGTGTGATGCATCCTGATATTCATGCTTCAAAGCCCGGAAATTGTCCGAAGTGCGGCATGAAGCTGGTGAAAGAAAAGCCTAAAG
>JANLYU010000212.1:0-8351 GCA_031365785.1 Flavisolibacter sp.
TTTTGGTGGAGCTAAAGATCCACGGCAGCTGATTATGCTATCCCCTTCAGGAGATGGAGTATACAGAGGACTAACGCCATTCACCGGTCAATCATCAACTGTTTCTGCCAGTACCACAGGTGTCAGAAACGTCTGGGGTACCACATTGGGTGTATCACCTCCTGCAGGAACTGTTGGAAAATACCTGTTCCAGGATAAAGCTCCCTTTCCTTTAATGACCTACTCCATGCTGCAGTTTATAAAAGCGGAAGCTGCGTTGAAAAAAGGAGATGCCAACCTGGCTCTTACAGCTTATTCCAATGGCGTCAAAGCAAGCCTTGATTTTGTATCGGCTGGAAGTGGAGCGCCCGGAGCCACACCCGGGGGCGGACAATTCGTGTTCAATTCCGATCCAACGGTTACTGCCAATTTCAACACCATCAAAACAGCTTTCCTTGCCAATCCAGCAGTGATTCCAACCACACCGGCCAACCTCACCTTGAAGATGATTTTGTTGCAAAAATACATTGCCTTATGGGGTTATGGTTTCATTGAAACATGGGTGGATTTAAGGAAATATGATTATGATCCGGCTGTATTTACCAGCTTCCAGCTGCCATCGCCACTATTCATTGATAATGGGGGCAAGCCGGCATACAGGATCAGGCCCCGTTATAATTCTGAATATGTATGGAATATTTCTGCCTTGACTAAAATAGGTGGATTTGACCCAGACTATCAGACCAGGAAAATGTGGATTCAACTTCCGTAACATTAAAAAGTAAAACATGTACAAAAAAATAGCTGCTCTCTCTTTATTGATGGCGTTTATGATGCTGGCCTGCAAAAAAACCAATACGATTCCGGAGCGAACTATTGGGGTGCCTGCCACCAGTGCCTTTCTGAAAGGATTGAACCTTTCGCCTGATGCTCCACTGTTGAATATCATGATTGACAGTACAAGGGTGCTTACAGTTACGGAAACAGCACCTGATGTGGAATCAGGAATTGGATTTGGTGGTATCATTCCTACCCTATCCAGTGGTTATTCCGTAATTACTTCCGGGTCTCATGTGTTGTCGGCAAAAGTGCCTTCTACCTCAGGCACACTTGCCGGTCAAACCATCGTGAGCAAAACTTCCACCTTTTCCGCAGGTAAATATTACACCGTAGCAGTTGTGGATTCATTAAGCAGGCTGGATGCTTTAATTATAGAAGACAACCTTAGTGTAGCAGACACTTCAAAATCTTATTTCAGAATTGCCAATTTTATGCTCAATGGAACCGCTGATCTAGAATTTGTAGGTACATCCGGAGGATATAATTTTATGAAAAACGGAAATGCGTTTAAGTCGGTGACTGCTTTTGATACCTTGAGCCAGGCAACTTATAAAATTTACCTGCGTGCCAACGGCTCAGCCACCAAGCTGGATTCCATTTCAGCGTTTGCGCCACTCAAGGGTAAAAAATATACCCTGTTTACCCGTGGGGTGGTTGGACAAACAGGATCCACCAATATCAAAAGGCCCTTGCTTTTTCAACTACAAAATTTATAATCAGATTACTGAATGGTTTCAGCCTTTGGCTGAAACCATTAATGAGCAGCACCAAAGAAAAGATAACAAAGGAAAATGGATGCAATAATACCAATCAGGTCTGCTAATAGCATCACTGTTACGGCATACCTGGTATTTTTTATGCCAACAGAACCGAAATAAACAGCAATCACATAAAACGTTGTGTCTGAAGATCCCTGAAGAATACAGGCCAGTCTTCCGGCAAATGAATCGGCCCCAAATGTTTTCATGGTATCCAGCATCATGCCCCTCGCACCACTACCACTCATTGGTTTGATAAGTGCTGTAGGTAACCCATCAACAAATCTGGTATCCGTTCCCATGGCAGCAAAAACCATTTTAATTCCATTGATCAGTGCATCAAAAGTGCCGCTTGTCCTAAGCATGCTGATGGCGACCAGAATGCCTACGATATATGGAATGATGCGGACAGCAGTTTCAAATCCACCCCTCGCGCCCTCCACAAAAGCGTCAAACACATCAATCTTTTTATACATGCCACCCAAAACAATCAACAGAAAAATGAAAAGTATGATCCCATTACTGAGGATGCTGGAAAAGGTTTGTGCGTGAACACTATCGAGCCGAACTACATAAAGCACCAGCAGCGTAATCAGTGCTGAGATACCCCCAACCCATGCCAGAATCACAGGGTGAAACACGTTGATCTTTTGTCTGAAAGAAACCAGGAACATGGCTGCCATGGTAGCCAAAAAGGTAGCCATCATACAAGGGATAAATATGTCGGTAGGATTAACAGCATGTAAGCCCGATCTGTAAGCAATGATCGTAACAGGTATGAGCGTAAGGCCGGAAGCATGCAAGGCTAGGAACATCACCTGTGCATCGGAAGCAACAGATTTATTGGGATTCAATTCCTGCAGGCTTTCCATAGCTTTTAATCCAAAAGGCGTGGCTGCATTATCGAGGTTCAGTAAATTGGCCGAGAAATTCATCATCATGTGCCCAGTAGCAGGATGTCCTTTCGGTATATCAGGAAACAGTCGGGAAAAAAAGGGCCAGATGATCCTTGAGAGCACGCGGACGCCACCAGCCTTTTCAGCAATGGAAAGAAATCCCATAAAAAGCGCCAGGATTCCTATAAGTGGTAAAATAATATCCGTAACGGAATTTTTCGCAGTTTCAATAATACCATCCACTTTCCTTTCCAGCTTTTTTTGCACCGACAAATAGGTGTATACTTTGATATCCGGATAGATGGCTTTTATCAGGCTAACGGAATCGTGTTTTATTTTCGCCGTCAGTAATACCGTGGCCTTACTGGGATCATCTGTCCGCACAAAACCATATTCTTTCAAAAAATCCGGGTAATTACTGGACAAGTGCAGGCTCACGGCTGAATCAATGCCCATATAGTAAACACTATCATACTTGTCTGAAGATTTACCCACTACCATCCGCGTAAAAATCTTTTCATCACCACCAATCATGCGCAGGGAGGCCACAACAACCGCGATGAGGATAAAAACCGACCAGATTCTGCTGAGTGCCATGTAGGATGTGGTTTAAAGTAGAAGGCTTAAAGTTAAGCTTTGGAATTTCTCTATGCTGCTCCGGCCGTTTACAGTAAGTAGAGTTAGGGCATAACTACCCTCCTGCCTCAGTATCAATGGATGTTCATAAATACTATCTTTGCGGCCCTAAAATAGTTGGATTCAATAAGGCCATCGTGCCCAATAAATATTAGAAAATGGCCTTACAAGCAGGAATTGTTGGTTTACCCAACGTAGGAAAATCAACGCTTTTTAATGCAGTGAGTAATAGTGCAAAGGCACAGGCAAGCAATTATCGTTTTTGTACCATTGATCCCAACATAGGTTTAGTAGATGTTCCTGATGATAGACTGAAGAAACTGGCCGAACTGGTGCTTCCCAATCGGGTAGTACCCACACAAATTGAGATCGTTGATATTGCAGGTTTGGTTAGGGGTGCCAGTAAAGGTGAGGGACTGGGAAATAAATTTTTAGGTAATATTCGCGAGGTGGATGCCATCATACACGTGATCCGGTGTTTTGAAGATGAGAACATATTAAGGGACGAAGGCGCTATCAACCCGGTCAGTGACAAGGAAATTATTGATACGGAACTTCAGTTGAAAGACCTGGAAAGTGTGGAAAAGAAAATGTCGCGCGCAGAAAAAATGTCAAAGACAGATCCCAAGGCTAAAGTGGAATTAGTGGTTTTGGAAAAGTGCAGGCAGCATCTTGAACAGGGCAGGAATATCCGGGAATTGGATTTATCTAAGGAAGAGCAGGCAGTGATCGCCGACTTGTTTCTGATGACCTCAAAACCTGTTTTGTATGTGGCCAATGTTGACGAGTCTTCAATGCTGACTGGTAATGCCTATTCCAATACACTTAAAGAAGCAATTAAGAATGAAAACGCGGAAGTGATTATCATGAACAATTCCGTTGAGGCACAGATTGCGGAACTGGAAACTTCAGAGGACAAAAAAATGTTCATGGAAGAATACGGTATGAAGGAACCCGCATTGGACCGGCTGATCCATGCGGCTTATAAATTATTAACGCTGCAGACCTATTTTACGGCTGGTGTTCAGGAAGTCCGCGCCTGGACCATTCACGAAGGGTGGAAAGCACCGCAGGCTGCAGGTGTGATCCATACAGATTTTGAAAAAGGTTTTATCAAAGCGGAAGTGATCAGTTACGAAGATTTTGTAAAATATGGATCCGAAGCTGCAGCACGCGAAGTAGGGCGTTTAAGAATAGAAGGGAAAGAATATCTGGTGAAAGACGGCGATGTGATGCATTTCAGATTCAATGTCTAAAATGAAGGCTGATTTCATGAATAAGATTAGAACAATGCTCTTACAGCTGCTCTCCCTACGTGCACCGTTTTGGAATCTGCGGCTTTGCGACCTTCATACTGGAAATTGAGTTCCACATTATTGAATAATCGTTTTGTAAAATCTGCAGCCCAGAGAAAATTTCTTCCAGGCAGCAAACCATCGAGAATAATATATTCCACACTGGGATTTTTTGAAGTCCCGTCGGGCTTTTTGTAGTTGATATAGTTATAAGTAAAGCTGGCATTGATAGAACTCGTTTGCAAAACATTGTATTTGGTTTCAAGGTGAAGGGCATTCGACACCGACCGTTCGCCACCATAACCTGAAATGTTTTTTTTAACCTCCATCTTGTAACTGGTTTGTATCCTGAACACCGTGCCCCTAACCAAAGTAATACGCGGTTCGGTAGAGTAAATATGCAATTCATAATTCCGGTTGGAAAAACTGGGTGTATACAGTGCATTCAGGCCCAGCCTGTTGTTCACATCCATAGTCATGAAATTACTGATGCCCCAACGAACTTTCATGATCCAGTCTTTTCGCTTGCGACTTTCATATCCGTAAGTGAGCAGGGCCTTTCCCGTATTTTGTACATTGCTCAGGTCGAGGCCCCATTTATTGAAATACCTGTTGAAAGAGAGTGAATTTAAAAACGAAGTGCTCATCGTCAGCAAAGCGGTATCAAAAACTCCATATTTAAAAGGATTGAATTCAAAGTCACCGGAAGCGATTGACTTTTTTGATTTTTGCATAGAGGTCTGCAGGTTGAAGCGGGCAATAAATTTAGAAAAACCTGTAAGTCCGTTTTTATTGAAAACAGCCTTTGGATTGACTGTAAAGCTATAATTCAGCGTAGTATAATTGGCTTTTACAAACTGGTTGGTAGGAATAAAAATCCTGATAAATTTTGCCTGGTCCTGAAATATGGCTACTTCGAATTCATTCAATTGCTGGATGCCATCTGCATTATAATCGATCCATGTATATTCACCCTGACCTGCAGGTACTTCAAAATAGGCAAAGTCTCGCCGCTGTTCCTGCCCGGTACCCAATTCATATAAAACATTTCCCGTGAGCAGGCCTTTCCATTCACTAATCAGGTATTCGCTTCTTCCCAGTATCGTACGGTCATCCTGCTGCCTCGACACATCTTTGCTGTAGACCTTTAAAATTCTGTAGGTGGCATTGACAATCAACTGGTGGTGCTCACTGCGTAAGAGTTGTGCTTCCACATTGGTATTATAACTCCGGTCACCGCGCACCAATGCTTTCTGAAATGGATATTTATCCGACCGGGTGAAGAAGTTAAGTGCATAGCGGTTCTTCTTACTTTCATTAGTTTTCAGGTAGGCAGACCATGTATCAAATGAAAAGCTCAAAGCGGTAAGAGTGTCATTGCGGGCATCCCTGACTTCATTTTTTTCCAGTGCATAACGAACACCGGCACGTATGAAGGCAAGTTTTTTCAATTGTTTACTCAGATCCAGCACCGGCCTGATATAATTTCCTTTGCCCGCAAAACTGTTGAAGTGAGTGAGAGCAAATTGGTTGTTGACTAATATTCCTTTGATATCAGCAACATATTGCAGAATGTTCTGGTAGCCTTTATAACTGTCACTTCGCTGATAGGTCATGAACTGATAACTAAGCGACTGCTTTTGACTTTTCAATTGTGAGGAAAGCCTCAGAATATTTTCTGTTGCGGGAGAAAGTACCAGGGGAAGTCCCCACTCCCTTGTAAATTCTACATACCTTAAACGCTCTAACGGCTTGAATTTCTGTTGCACATATTCGTAGTCAATAGTAGAATTCAGCTGAAGTGGCCGGGCTGCGTGAAGAACAGTTGAATGACTATACTGGACACGTGCCGCCAATCCTATATCATCCCCTGAATTTTTAGAAGAAAATGTATTGACATCATAATTACTGAGCGCCATTTCTGTTTTTAGGGAATTGTTCTTGTTGATCTGGTATTCTGTACCCAGGCTCACCAACTGTTGTTTTTTAGGCGTTACCAAAACCATCACCGGTTCATACTGCCCCTGTTTGATTCCATTGATGGATTCTATATACCTGAACACCTTTCCATTAGCACCATTGAAATCAGGCACGTAATTGCCGTTACCCGGACCCACGTCACTGAAAGACAGTGTATAGCGGGCTTTGGCTGGGTCTACAGAATACCTGTAAAACGAATCCTGTTGAGTACCTGTTACCACATAGACCCTTTCATACAGGATCTTGTCAGTAGTAAAAGAATCCAGTTTAACAGTAGGATAATATGCATTCTGTATACTGTCACCAATATTGAAAAGAAACTGTTTTTGTTTGGGATCAAGGGTTTGGTTGATCTGCGAATTTTTGGCATCACCATTCGTAAAAGCTCCCAGTTTCAATTTTAATTTTTTATTGAATTCCACTTCTTCATTAAGGTAAAGGTTGGAATTCAGATAGCTCCGGTCTGCATATTCAAATTCAATCTGGATCCTTGAATCTTTGGTGATCATTTTACGCGGCATAAACGTGACTTCTGCCGTATTGTAATTAATAATATAGTCCTGGTCTTCTCCCCTTTGTAACAATTCGCCATTCAGATATACTTTTTCTGTATTGGCGAGGACTATAAAAAAAAATTCATTGTTGGCGCCAGCCAAACGGTATGGCCCCTGGTTGCCTTCCAGGCCCTGGAAAATATTACGGTTGAATTTTCCTTTTGCTATGGAACCGCTTACCAGGGTAGTTGCCCTCGCTGAAGGTGAAATCTGGTTGGTGGTCTGAAATTCAATTCCCTGAAGGCGTTTATAAAAGTTCAGGAAGTACATTCCATTCTGACGTATGTCAATATCGCCCAGATTCAATTGCCAGTTCTTTTTTTTGAACTGAAGAAAAACGCGGTCAAATTCGTTCAATTGAGTGGTGGTACCATCTGGTTGAATCGGAAGATTATTATCGGTAAAGGCGGCAGATAACTCAATGCTGTCTTTCAGCATCCCATTGATCTGTAACTGGAAATTAGAATTGACAACTGCATCCTGATTGTTGCCAAATGATAACTCTCGGCCCAGACTTCCGTTTGCCTGTATATTACCAAAATCAAGTAAACCTTTATTTCCTGTTGGTGCGCCGGTATTGAATTCGAAAGGCTTCAGGTAAACATTGTTCAGCACACTGTCGTAACTAAAACGCTGTACTACAGAATTCAGAGAGAATGGGAACACCCTATATACCAGGGAAACACTGTCCAGCGAAGGCTTTGTTTTCCAGAAAAGCAAAGCTCTTGCAAAATCAACCCGATAAACGGACGTATCTACCCCTACTATAGAAAAAGTTCCCGGAATAATACTTGTAGGTTCCAGTAAAAGGGAATCTTCCTTCACTGAAATTCTTTTACTTCTTAAATTGGTGGAAGGGCCAGGTGGTATGGGTAGTTGGGCTTTAGATGACAGCACTAAAAGCAAAAAAAAGATAGAAAGCAGTATACGGCATAAAAGCTTCAAAAGGCAAGGTTTCTCATGAATGGTAAAAATGCAAATTTTTACCTTCTAAACATAGGAATAATTGTTAAAGGGAGTTCTAAGCAGAAATTACAAGATCAGGGCTCGACAATACCTACTTTGATTTGTATCACTCAAATGTCCTCTACAGGCGATCTGTTGATAGAAATTTAGGATTATAACGCCTATAAGATAGGAGGCATGTTTGGAATACTGTTCCTATTGATCTGCGGATAATCCTGCCTGTAGATATTCTTTGTGCATGCGGGAAATATTGGTGATAGAGATCTCTTTCGGACATACCGCTTCACATGCCCCTGTAAAAGTGCAGGAGCCAAAACCTTCCTTATCCATTTGGGCTACCATGCTGAGTGCACGGTTCTTTCTTTCCGGAAGACCCTGTGGCAATAATGCCAGGTGAGCTATTTTAGCAGCAGTGAACAAAGAGGCAGAGGCATTTTTACAAGCAGC
>JANLYU010000296.1:0-1744 GCA_031365785.1 Flavisolibacter sp.
GGAAACATAGGCGCAGGAAAAACTACCCTGACGGAATTGCTGAGCAAGCATTACAAATGGATTCCCCATTTCGAAGATGTAGACCACAATCCCTATCTCAATGATTTTTATGAAGACATGCCACGATGGAGTTTCCAGTTGCAAATTTATTTTCTAAACAGCCGGATCAATCAGCTCATTGAAATACATAAGGGTACTGAAACAGTAATACAGGACAGAACTATCTATGAGGACGCTCACATCTTTGCCCCCAACCTCCACGAAATGGGTTTAATGAGCAAGCGTGATTTCGATAATTATTTTAAATTTTTTCTCACTTTGAAATCCATGGTGCAACCACCTGATCTGCTCATATATCTGCAAGCATCTGTGCCTACCCTGGTGGGACAGATACAAAGCAGGGGAAGGGAATACGAAGAAAACATCAGGCTTGATTATCTGAAGCGATTGAATGAATATTATAATAAATGGATTGAAACTTATAAGGAAGGTCCCTTGTTAATCATTAATGTGGATGAGAACCGGTTTCCACAAAATGAAGAAGACCTGGGAAGCATCATTAACAGGATAGATGCACAGTTGTTTGGTCTATTTTAAATTCTGTTAGCGGTACAAAGCGTAAGGTTCAGTTTCATCCAGCAATTTCTGGATTTTTGCCAGCCAGTCATATTGTTCTTTCCTGTTACGGCTATGGTCTGAATCTCCATCATACAATTTCTGGTAAGATTCTTTTTCATTAACGATGGATTGATAAATATCATTGATGTCATTTCTGAAAGTTCTTTTATTGAACTCATATTGCTGTAGGGCTTCATTCAACCTGCGGGCAAAAATTTCAGTGATATCAAAATGGCCCTGTTCATGTGCCAGAATATAATCGGTTTTCATGAGTCCCCATGACTTGGCCCTGGAAAAATTACAAGTAATGTGATAAACAAGTTTCCCGTTTTGCATCTGGTAATCAATACCAAGGCTGGTACTGGTGGAAGCCACAGCATCTGTTCCATGTTGCGGCTCACATTGAAAATCCTCCCAGTTCAAACGTTGGGACGGCGTCCAAGCAATAAATTCATTGCTTTCCCTGACTGCACTTTTGGGAACATGGATATAGGTCCCTGAGCTTTTTTCCTTTTTAGGAGCAGGCCTGCCGGAGAAACTAATAACCAGCAGGGAAACAGAAAAGAGGTGGAACAGATTCATAGTATAATATCAACGATTAGGATGGTAAAATAGTATACACGTTTACATAGGCATTGTTATTAAAAATAAAAATGTATGGCTACTTTTTTAGGAGGATTACCTTAAAAGGCATAATTAGTCGGCCAAAGGTGTTTTTCTGCCGATATCCCGTGTAACTGTTGATATTAGAAAGTATGGACCCTGGTAAACTGCACTGAAATGCTGCCTTTAAATCAAGGCCTTTTTCTATAGAACGCATTTGGATCAGGGTTACAACCTGGGTGCAGCTTCTAGAATTTCTGGTGCTACTTCTTTTTTATATTTCTGGAAATTGTTGATGAATAAGGTGACCAGAAACCTGGCTTTTTCATCATATTCTTTTGGATCTGCCCAGGTATCTCTTGGAAACAAAACGGCTGAAGGTACTCCGGGTACTTCCACCGGTATAGCCAATCTGAAAACTGGGTCGGGGACCGTAGGGGTGTGGTCCAGTTTTCCTTCCAATGCTGCGGTGATCATGGACCGTGTGAAAGAAAGTTTTATCCGGTTGCCCTTTCCAAAAGTT
>JANLYU010000392.1:0-2769 GCA_031365785.1 Flavisolibacter sp.
AAAGCATATTAACAACCGCGTGAATGACAACCATCTTGATAAAAAAAATGATCCTTTCCAATCATGAGGTGTGGAATATACTAGGTATATCTACGAGATACCACCCAGAAAAATACGCGATCCCTGAAAAATTCCATTTGCTTCCCAATTGCCCACACACCCACCTACCAAACCAATAGGGTTACGCACAACAATTCAATGAAATCCACACCCGGATGATAACACTATATAAACAAGGTCAGATGATTTATTATCAGGCTTTTTTTGAAAGGTTAGTGGATAAAGTTATCATGCACGACAGCACTATAATTCAGGCTGCGCGTGAGCTCTGTAGCGCTTTCAACAGCGCATTTCTACCATTAAATACCCTATTTTTGCCATCCCTTTTTAAAAAAGAACGATACATCTATGTCAGTAATCCAGAAAATCAGAGATAAATATGCCCGGATAGCCGTTATTGCTATTGCCGTTTCCTTACTGGGCTTTATTTTAATGGATGCGTTTGCCGGAAGGACAGGTCTTTTTTCAAACAGACCGAGTAATACATTAGGAAAAGTAAATGGAAAATCTATAGACCGGATGGAATTTGAAAAAAATGTGCTGGCTGTTGAAAAGCAGGAACAGGCGCAGAATTCTCCGGTTGATGATGCACGCCGTGATGAGATCAGAAAGGGAATGTGGGATCAGTCGGTGAACGATATTGTGATGGGAGAAGAATATACCAAGCTGGGGCTCACCGTTACCGACAAAGAAATCAGGGATGTTTTATTTGGTGCCAATCCGCCTCAGAACATCAGGCAACAATTTTCAGATGAAAAGGGAAATTTCAATGCCGCCGCCGCACAAAAATATTTTAATGATGCTAAAAAGGACCCGATCCAGTCACAACAGGTTGACAAATACTTTGATTACCTGAAAAACCAGCGGCTTCTTGGAAAATACATGGCCATCATGACCAACTCGGTATATTTTCCAAAATGGTTTCTGGAGAAAAGAAACACGGATAACAGCCTGCTGGCAAAAATTTCTTTTGTAAGCGTCCCTTACGCGTCTATTCCCGACAGTACCATTAAGGTTTCCGATGAGGAGATAAAATCTTACATCAAGGCTCACAAAGACCAATACGAGCAGAAAAACGAAACGCGTGCTATCAGTTATGTATTATTCAGCGCTTCTCCCAGCAAGGCAGACAGCGCAGCCACCAAGGCGGAGCTGGAGGCACAAAAAGCTTCCTTTATGTCGGCTTCTGATCCGGCAACATTCTTCAGCCAACAGGAAACCGCCCTTCCCTATTTCGATGGTTATGTAGCTAAGTCTGAGATTCAGGTACCTTCCAAGGATTCTATCCTGACGCTCCCCGCTGGCGGACTTTACGGACCCTACCTGGATGTGAATCCCAATGCCAATGTGGGCATGTACGTGATCGCCAAAATGATCGGAACCAAAGAATTACCAGATACCGTGAAGTGCAGGCACATCCTTATTGGAACGATGGACAGGCAGGGCCGCCCCATGATGTCAGACAGTGCTGCAAAAATTAAAGCAGACAGTATTGCCACAGCCATAAGAAACGGTGCCAGCTTTGACCTGCTCGATTCTCTTTATTCTACTGACGAAGCTGCCAAGAAGGACAAAGGTGTTATGTCTTTTTCCTCCAGAGATATCCAGGGTGAAGGATTTGCAAAAGAATTCGGACAATTTATTTTATTTGAAGGAAAGCCAGGAGAGAAAAAAGTAGTGAAAACCCAGTTTGGCTGGCACTATATTGAAGTACTCGACCATAAAAAAGTGGAACCGCATTACAAGATTGCTTACTTCGCCAAGAAGATATTCACCAGCCCTGAAACCGAACAAAAAGCACTGAACCAGGCCAATCTTTTTGCTGGGGACAGCCGAGATCTGAATTCTTTCAATACGAACTATGACAAGAACATCAGGGGTTTAGGCATTCCCAAACTGGCGGCAACGGAAATCTCACCGATGGCTTCTGCTTTCCAGGGTTCTCCAACCCCTTCCAGGCCATTTATCAAAAAAGTTTTTGAAAGCGACAAAGGAGATGTGATCGGACCGGAAAAAATAGGGGATAATTATATTGTTGCGATTGTAACGGAAGTGAATGAACCAGGAATTCCAGGAGTGAATACAGTCAGATCTAGTATTGAGCCATTACTTAGAAACCGGAAAAAATCGGAGCAGATCATTAAAAATATAGGACAGGTTACCACCCTTGAACAAGTGAGCGCTAAAGTAAAACAGCAGGTTCAAACCGTGGACAGCATTCGTTTTGGCGGTGGGTCCAATCTCGGTTATGAACCTAAAATTATTGGAGCCGCGTTCAACCCTGCTTTCAAAGGAAAGGTCATTCCACAGGCGATCCCCGGAATATCCGGCGTGTATGTGATAAGGATTGAAAGCACGTCCACAGCACCCGTAGAATCAGCTAATATTCAGGAACAACAAAAAATGCTCGAAATGAGGGTGAAACAGGATATGATGAGCCAGATGCAGCAACAAAATATCAATCCCGTCATAGAAGCATTGAAAAACGCCTCTAAAATTCAGGACAACAGGGCTAAGTTTTATTGATATTTAATTCTCTTAGGTAGCCCGTTTCCGGGAAGCTTGCCGATGCTGGTAAGAAATCTGATATGCAGTTTAGGAAGTAAGTTTACAGTATGAATGATTCTATCACTAATAAAGTGGCGGGAAGCGGTTTGATTACTATTAATCTTGAGCATTATTTACCCAATGGTGAAGTGGTGACCTTTG
>JANLYU010000406.1:0-3151 GCA_031365785.1 Flavisolibacter sp.
CTCCTGGGTATCATCAAAAAGGTCGATCTGGTAATTTCCTGGAACCAAATGTGAAAAGCGTACTCCAATGAGGCGGATCAACAGGCGTCTGTCGTAGAGTTGCTGGAACAGGGACTTTACCCTTTTTAGTAAAACATGATCAGCAGCAGAATAGGGTATCACTGCCTGCCTGGTAACCGTTTGAAAATCACTGTATCTGATCTTTACGGTAACACAACCTGCCAGTTTATCGGAAGCACGTAATTCGAATGCAGTACGTTCTGTCATGCGGGCTAGTTCCTGGTGTAAAAAAATCATGTCAATGGTATCCGTATCAAATGTTTCTTCTGTACCAATTGATTTTTGTTCCTGGTAGGGGATGATCGGACTTTCATCAATACCATTGGACCTTCGCCACAATTCAATTCCATTTTTGCCCAGCAGGTTGGTCATCATCTCCACCGGAATCTGGCTCAGGATATGAATAGTTTCCACCCCCATGCGGCGCAACAGGGTGCTGGTTTTACCTCCTACCATAGGAAGTTTTTCAATGTCTAGAGGCGCGAGGAAATTTTTTTCATAACCAAAAGGGATCTCCAGTTGGCCATGAGGTTTGGCTTCATTAGTAGCTACCTTGCTGATCAGTTTATTGGAAGAAAGCGCATAAGAAATATTCAGACCACTGTGTGTTTCGATTTTTTTTCTGAGGTCTGCGGTATAGAGGGAACAACCAAAAAACTTATCCATGCCACTCAGGTCAATATAGAATTCATCGATAGATGATTTTTCAAACAGCGGAGTTTCATCCGCAATGATGTCTGTAACCAGTCTTGAATATTTGGAATAGCTGTCGCCATCACCCTTGATGATCTTCAATTCAGGACAAAGTCGCTTAGCCAGTTTTACCGGCATGGCTGAATGCACGCCAAACTTTCGTGCCTCATAACTGCACGAAGCTATTACGCCCCGGTCACTGTGACCGCCAACAGCAATGGGTTTGCCTTTTAGTGAAGAATTTTTAAGACGTTCTACAGATACAAAAAAAGAATCCAAATCAAAATGCGCAATGTTCCGATGTTGAATGCTCTGGGTCATAGTCAGGAGCAAATTACTAATATTTTTAGCAAAATAGTTTTTGTTTATGGATTCAAGTGGCGGAGCACCTGATTTCAGTTATTGTACTTCAGTAGAAACCTTTAGCTATCAGGTCTTTTGAGGCAGGAATGAAAAAAGAGCAGGGTCTGCTCTTTGTATCAATTATTCCATGTCGATGGGAACCGGAGTCTAGATAATTCTTGTGGGTTTGCCTGCATCCATGGCCACCCTTGCATATTGTAAATTCCCGGAAGAAACAATTACGAGATCGATCGTTTCATCAGCCATGATGGAATCAATATCACTGACGATTTCGGAATCAGGGTAGTTGTTGGTAACGGATTGAGGTATCAGTTGATTTCCGAAAAAAAGTTTTTTCAGGTGAAAATTATGATCATCTATTTTCGAAGCGGTAAAAAATTCTTCAGACAACTGGCAACCCACCACACCAATATTTTTAATAGTACTCATGTTATGTTTTTAAATGTTTTAAATTTATTTTATTCAGCTACTTCTACGAGGCATTTGTTCATCTTTTTTAAGATATCCAACCATTACAACCACAGTCATTCCAAAGAGGGCAATAATGGTAAAAGAAATCCGGAGGCTGGAAATGCCTGCAACCATACCAATCAATGGTGGACCCACCAGAAAACCCAAAAAAGCAATGCTGGATACAGAAGCCAGGGCATTTCCGGGCGTGGAGGATGTGGATTTCCCTGCTTCACTATATACAAGGGGCACTACGCTGGAAACACCGAAACCAACAATCAGAAAACCAATGATGGCAGTAAGGGTGTAAGGGAATAGTACAGCTACCATCAAACCGGTAGCGATCAACGTTCCGCTGATGCGGATCGTGTTTTTGAAACCTGCCCGCGAGGACACCCAGTCAGCCATAAAACGTCCTGTGGCCATGGTACACATGAATGCAGTATAACCGGCACCCACCCATTGCTGGCTGGCATGTACCACTTTTTGAAAATAAATTCCGCTCCAGTCAAACATGGCTCCTTCACAAATCATGCAAAAGAATCCTATCAGTCCCAGTTTCATTAATCCTTTGTCAGGTTTGATGAAAAAACTTTTGTTTTGTTCAGTATGTTCCTCATGGGGAAGCAGGTAATGAAAACTGGCCGCAACACCGCAAAGGATCAGTGCCATGATGACAAGAAAATGATGAAGGGGAATGATAGACTTCCCGATCATAAAAGCTCCGATGCCTGCAGCAGTAAATCCAGCCAAGCTCCAGATACCATGGAAGGATGCCATGATATTCCTCCCATATTTAGCTTCCACGCCTACAGCCTGTGTATTTACGGCTATGTTGGCAATATTACCTGCCATTCCAAAAAGCACCAGGCTGGGAACGAGCAGATATATATTATCTGATAGACCAATGAGGACTAGAAGCACACTGTATAATAAGATGGCATTGGCTACAATCCTTTTACTGCCAAACCTGTTAACCAGCCAGCCGGAAAAAGGAAGACCCAGCAGGGAACCAATGGGCAATGCAAATAAAACAGCACCTAGGGCCGCATCGGTAAGACCTAAACTATGCTGGATCGATGGAATGCGGGAAGCCCAGCTGGAAAAACAAAGTCCCATCACAAAAAATAAACAGCCAACGGCCACTCGATGAATTCTTTTTGTCAATGGTATGGTAAGGGCTATCTCTGACATCAATCAAATTTATAATAACCCGACTACTTACATAAAGCAGTATGAGTTATCTAATGTGTACCTAGTACACAAAGATAAGGCCATAATTCCGTGAAGCCAAGGGAGGGATTTATTTAATGATCCATGTCAATTAACAACTATTCATCAGGGCCAGGCCAACTAATCTGATTTATAAGTTCTTAGCTATCACTGTTTTGCTCTTCACTTATGTAGAAAACAAACCTATAAAATTTTTATAATTGATTATTGTACTACCCACACGGAAACTGAACCTGCAGGCGCAAAGAACATCCCGAAGCCTTTATCATCAATCAAAACCTTAGCAGTGTTTTTTCCCAACAGGTCTGTGAAGGTTTTTCCCTTATATCTCATTCCCATTTCCATCACTTTT
>JANLYU010000427.1:0-1660 GCA_031365785.1 Flavisolibacter sp.
CGTGCCAATGTAATTACCAAAAGTGGTAAGGCTGTAGAAACAGCCGGTGACCTTGATGTACTTTTATTAGATAAAACAGGTACCATCACCATCGGCAACAGGAAGGCCACCAACTTTTATCCAGCTAATGGTGTGGATGAAAAACATTTTATAAAATGTACCGTATTGAGTTCAATGGCTGATGAAACACCAGAAGGGAAATCTATTATTGAACTGGCGGGTATCAATCCATCCACTTATCAAATCAATCATCCACGGTTTATAAAATTCACTGCAGAAACAAGAAGTTCCGGGATTGAGTTTGATAACACCAGGATAAGAAAAGGCGCTTCTGATGCTATCAGGAATTTGACAGAGAAAGCTGGTAATAAATTTCCGGCAGAAACTGCAGAGAAAGTAAAGATAATTTCAAGCAACGGTGGCACACCTTTGGTAGTGGCTGAAAATGAAAAAGTGCTGGGGGTAATTGAATTGCAGGACATCATCAAACCCGGCATCAGCGAACGTTTTGAGCGCCTGAGAAAAATGGGTATCAAAACAGTGATGGTAACCGGCGACAATCCGCTGACTGCAAAATTTATTGCTGAAAAAGCTGGTGTGGATGATTTTATTGCCGAAGCAAAACCGGAAGATAAAATGAACTACATCAAAAAAGAACAAGCCAGCGGAAGATTGGTTGCGATGATGGGTGATGGTACCAATGATGCTCCGGCACTGGCACAAGCAGATGTTGGTGTGGCCATGAACAGCGGCACACAGGCTGCCAAAGAAGCAGGTAACATGGTTGACCTTGACAATGACCCAACCAAACTGATTGAAGTGGTGGAAATAGGAAAACAATTATTGATCACCAGGGGAACGCTTACCACCTTCAGCATTGCGAATGATGTGGCTAAATATTTTGCGATTGTTCCGGCATTGTTCATCACTTCCATCCCTGCATTGCAGGCATTGAATATCATGCACCTGCACAGTCCGGCCAGCGCCATACTTTCAGCAGTTATTTTTAATGCCATCATTATCCCATTGCTGATTCCATTGGCATTGAAAGGTGTGGCGTATAAACCAATTGGTGCATCTGCGTTGTTGAGAAGGAATTTATTTATCTATGGACTGGGAGGTGTGATAGTGCCATTTATCGGGATAAAAGGGATAGACTTGTTGGTGAGTTTGTGGTTTTAAAAATCAGCATAATGACCATGACAAGAAACAATACGGATAACATCTTCCTGCACAGGGTAAACAAGCCTGTGTTCATCATTAATCCTACGGGACCAAAACCCCTGCAAGTTTTTTTTGAGTGGTTCAGGCTTACCAAGACCTTTAAAAATATCTCTCTGAATGTCTTGTATCAAATCAGTTATTTTTTCAAAAATCACCTTGTTCTCTTTACTCCAGTTAATGAAATCTTCATATGCCTTTGGTTCAAATTGAATCTTTCGCTTTACTTCATTTTTAAGAGTACTTTTTCCAATTCTTTAAACTCATCAAATGAAAATTCAATGCCGCTGTTACCATCCTCAAAATATTTAATAGCAGCATCAATTCGTTTAGTTGCTTCCTCCTGTGTTTCTTTTCTTAAACGGGGAACATTTGGAGAGGTAAAAGAAATGGTAAGTTCAGTAGCATTTATACCAACAATATACTTTTTTAAAGCTCC
>JANLYU010000437.1:0-8265 GCA_031365785.1 Flavisolibacter sp.
TATACATGGTCATGCGCAGCACATCTATGATCTCATGAAAACCTGCACCTTCCTGTCTTGGGTATTGAACCACCGTTAATTTATTTCCGAAATGTTCTTTTGCCTGCTGTACCGTTTTATTGAAATCAGCCTTGTCATGATCCAGTTTATTCACCGCGAACATCATTGGCGTTTTAAATCGGTCAGTATAATCCCATATCACATCTGTCCCTACTTCCACACCCACAGCTCCATTCAGCATCATTACGCCCGCATCTGCTACTCTAAGCGCAGATAATACTTCCCCCACAAAATCATCATAACCCGGTGTATCTAAAATATTGATTTTATAACCACGCCACTTGGTATGCATTAATTTTGAAAAGATGGAATTACCCCTTTCCTTTTCCAGCTCGTGGTAGTCACCAATTGTATTGTTTTCGTAAACTGTTCCCCTGCGATTGATCAGTCCTGCCTCAAAAAGCATGCATTCCGCTAATGTTGTTTTGCCACAGCCTGCATGGCCAAGCAAAACAACATTTTTTACATGTGAGGTGTCAAACTCTGCCATATAATTTATTTATTAGGTGAGGAAAAAGAATGCCTAAGTCTACTACAGGTTGAATCAGCAACTGATGGCGCTGATAAAATGCTGGTATTCGTTACGCAACTCCTGTAGAGTACTTTCCAGTCCAACAAACTGTTCTAATAAAACTTCGTGGTCGGAATAAGTATCGTTAGTAATGGTTGCACCCCGTGAAGATTCCAATTCAATCTTTCGTTCATGCGCCTTGATGTGTTGCTTTACATCTCTGATATTGATCAGCTGGATGTGAAACTGGTTATCAAAATGTTCTACATCCAGCAATTGATCCTTGGAAGGATTCTTCCGGCAGATTTCCTGGAGTGATTTTTTAGATAATTGAAATTCATCTCTGTAATTGCGGAGGATCTGGCGCCAGTCCTGGCATTCGGCTGAGAGCTGTGAGACATCTGTTTGAACCATGGGGATAAAGTTTTAGGTTAAAAATGATTGGCACTTCTTCCTTTTCCCTGGGTATGGATCGTTGCTTAAATTTACTCTTGTTTACAGAAAAAAAGAAGAAGTTTTTTCCCCCTCTTTGATGACCTAATAAACAAGGACCTGTAAGAAGCTTATTGGCCTTTTCTTCCCTCATCAATCACTTCTCACCCAAGTGGTCTGCGGCAAGCAACTTATATTTGAAACGTGATTACACAGGATACCATACAACAGATCCAGTCTAGAATAGATATTCTTGACATCGTGGGCGGTTTTGTAAAATTGAAAAGGAGAGGTGCTAATTACTTAGGCCTTTGTCCTTTTCATAATGAAAAATCACCATCTTTTACAGTATCCCCAGCCAAAGAGATTTTCAAGTGTTTCGGATGCGGGAAAAGTGGTAATTCGATTAGCTTTTTGATGGAACATGAAAAATTATCCTATGTCGAAGCTTTGCGATGGCTGGCCAATAAATACAATATTGAAATTGAAGAAAGCCTTGTATCACCCGAACAAAAAATACAGCAGCAAACATCCGAAAGTCTTCTGATTATCAACCAGTTCGCGCAGCAGTATTTTGCAGAATCCCTCTTGCTTTCTGAGCAGGGTAAGGCAGTGGGAGGTACGTATCTTGAAGAAAGAGGGTTTAGCAAGGAAATCATTCAGAAATTTGGCCTTGGATACGCCCCGGACCTAAAAGATGAACTGGCACGGAAAGCACTCGCCAGACAATTCAATTCCGACCTGTTGCAAAAAGCGGGCTTATTGGTCCAAAGAAATGATCGCCTCGTGGATAATTACAGGGACCGGATCACCTTTCCAGTTCATAATAATAATGGGCGGGTTATTGGCTTTGGGGCCCGATTGCTCAAAAGCAATGAAAAGGCACCTAAATATATAAATACCCCTGAAAATGAAGTTTACAGTAAAAGTAAAATTCTGTATGGAACTTACTTTGCGCGAACTGCCATAGACAAAGCAGACGAATGTTTTTTGGTAGAGGGATATACGGATGTATTATCCTTGCACCAGGCCGGAATAGAAAATGTAGTTGCCAGCGGAGGCACCTCGCTCACTGTGGAACAGCTTCGCCTCATTAAAAGATATACCAAGAATCTAACTATTATTTATGATGGCGACCCTGCGGGCGTGAAGGCTGCATTGCGGGGCCTGGAAATGGCATTGGAAGAAAGTATCAATGTCAAGCTGGTGCTGATTCCAGATAATGAAGATCCAGACAGTTATGTAAAAAAAGTAGGTGCTGCCCACTTCAGGAAGTTTATCGAAGAGCATAAAAAGGACTTCTTGCTTTTTATGCTTGAAACTTCTTTAAAAGATGCCGGTGCGGATACGAGTAAAAAATCTGAATTGGTGAACCGGATTGCTGAAACGATTTCGAAGATTGATAAGGCAGAAGACTTCACCAGACAACAGGATTATATTCGCCAATGCTCACAGATATTGAAAATCGATGAAACAGGATTTACGAATCTGGTGAATAAATTCATCAGAAACAGAATATCTCTGCAGGAAAATAAACTGCCTTTTGAAGAAGCTAGACTACATGAAGAAAATGCCAGAAAGGCACAGGAAAATGATTTTAACGATCAGACGTTTTCACTTTTGTACAGAGATGATTTACAGGAAAGGGAAATTGCCAGGATATTACTGGAGTATGGAACAAAAAAATGGGTTGGTGAGCAGTTGATTGCTGAATATATTTTATCAGAACTTCCTGAAGATGACCTCATCGATAACCGGTCTGTTCTTCGTATGATTGAGGAATTCAAAACAGAACTAGCCGCCCGCCATATACCGGACAAAAACTATTTTTTATACCACCCCGATATGGATTTAAGCGCATTGACAGTATCCTTGCTTTCTTTCCCTTATGAAGAAAGTTTACATTGGAAAAGAGAACTCAGTCAGTCCACGGGTTACCAGAAATCACTATTTGAACAGGATTATAAAAGCTTTTTGAATACCATTAAAAAAGAAAATGAACCTGTCTTGATGAGTTATCTAAAAATGTCAACAGACAACACCAATGAAGCGGTGGAATCTGCGATCAGCTACCTGAAACTGAGAAAAATAAAGCGCCTTCTATTGCAGAACCAGTCAGACCTGGGAAAGGCTGACCCTAAACATCAGGATACGCTTTTTTTAACCCACAATCATCTTAAACTTTTAGAAATGGAACTTTCTAAAAAAATTGGAAGTGTGGTCATAAGGTAATTTTTTTTCAAAACAGACCTGGCACTGAAATTTAAGTACTACTAATAAAGGATATCATGAAACCAATGACAGCATTAGGAGGTGGACTGGCAGGAGCATGTGCAGTCTCTCTTCTTCATGAAACAGCAAGAAGAATGGTTCCTCAAGCTCCCCGAATGGACTTACTGGGGAAGGAAGCTATTGTAAAAAGCCTTCGGGCCTCGCACCATAAGGTGCCCGGCGATGAATCGCTATTTTTATGGGCACTCGCGGGGGATATTTTCAGCAATGCGATATACTACAGTATTACAGGAATGGGAAAAAGTAAAAATATGTGGGCAAGAAGTGCAGCGATGGGTTTGGTGGCTGGCATCGGCGCAGTTGCCTTACCCAAACATTTAGGACTCAACGAAAAACATAGCAATCGATCCACCACTACACAATTGATGACAGTGGGTTTATACCTTACAGGTGCTTTGATTACTACGGCTGTGATCAAAATGCTGGAAAGAAAGAAGAGCTATAAAGCTCAAGTGTGGGAACAAAAACTGGTCACATCAGCCATGGGTTAGCCTATATTAAATAACCAGAGTTAGCTTGTTTTTTTAGGGGTTCGGCCAACAAAGAAAGTTACAAAGAAATTTCTCCCGGCAGCAGCATTAAAGTACCGGCCTCCAAACCCGTTGATATCATTGCCCAGGCTGTATCGTTGATTGAAAAGGTTATCCGCGCCTGCCATTAATTTGAAATTCCAGTTTTCATTTATTTTTTTCTGGAAACCGAATTTACATCCCAACAGATAATAGGAGGAAGCAAAAACAAGATTGGCGTCATTCAAAGGAACAGGACCCCCATAGTAGCCATTTACATTTGCCATTAAACCTTTGATTTCAATATCGATTCCGGCTGCGACCGTGTGGGACGATACGCCTGGTAATTGTTTTCCCGAATAATCATTATTCAATTGTTTGAAAGATGTATAATGGAAATCATGCCAGGTATGGCTGATCCACAACATACAACTTTGAATAGCAGGTACTGACCGGAGTAAAGGGTAGCTCATATAAGTTTCAATTCCATGCTGTGAAGTTTTACCGGCATTCACAAAAAAATCACCACCGCCTGCATCGCGCCGCTGAACAATGGTTTGATGTAATGAAAATTGAAAAACAGTTACATCAAAACTGAACCGTTGAAATCCTCCTTTGAAGCCCAGGTCCCAATTAGTACCTTTTTCTTCATTTAAATCTGTGTTGATTGTACCTCCTGTGGGCAGCAGTTCTGCAGTGGTAGGTGGGGAAAATCCTCTGGATACGCTGGTATAGACATTAAATGATTTAAATTTTTTCATCACTGAAAATCTGGGCGAAAATTCATGGCTAAAATTTCGACTTTGTAATCCTAACGTGGCTGGCGTGAAACGCTGGAACTTTATCCTTAGGGAATGTAGGCTGCCTCCTGCTGTAAACATCCAGCTGTGTACATCGAGAGAAGCCTGGAAAAAAACAAATGACTGCTGATTATTGATCTGATCAGAACTCTGAAGTGAATCAGGCTTCCCAGCAGAATTTTTATGAATACTTATTGAAGCAAGACCCTTCTGCCATTCCCCACCGGCCGTTAGTTGCAAGAAGGTGCTCTTCCATTGTTGGTTCCATTTAAATGTAGAGCGTGCACCGAAGTGAGGTTCAGAATTTTTTCCATAATTCCTTATGGTTGGATTACGCAATTCTGTAAACATGCCATACAACATGCTCGTACTTTGAAGATGTGAGGTCAGTTGCTGCCAGAAGGATGAACCCACTATAAATGATGTTTGGTGAATGGAAGCTTTAGATGTTATTGCTCCAGGAAATTGGCCTGTAGGTGGCCTGGCAGATCTTGGATTCATTTTATATTCAGTTAAAGTAAGTGCCCCGGGTGTTTCATAAAACAAGTCGCCAAATAAAAAAGTTGTTTTGAGTATTCTTTTGTCATTGATATGAAAAAGTCCGGTCCAGCTCTGCACTTTTCTTTCCATTCGGGAATGATCTCTGAAGCCATTACTTTTCTGGTATTGAAATCCAACCTGGCTCACCCATTTTGAATTGCCCATAGTGGCCGCTCCATAAAAATTATTATATCCATAACTTCCTCTATGATATTCTCCGGAAAGTCCAGGCGCTTCCCGACCATTCAAACTCTCTATCAATAACACCCCCCCGGTTCCCGCCCCATAAAGACTACTACCAGGGCCCTTGATGATTTCTATAGAACTAACATTATAAAATCCCAACTGGTTCAAATAGGTGTTACCTCCCGGATCCGTAATCGGTATCTCATTGAAATAAACTTTTACATTCCGCACCCCAAATGGCGAACGCAGCGAACTGCCCCGGATATTGAAACGAAAACTTCCAGGAGACCGCTCTTCCATTCTTACTCCAGGTGTGGAATTGACAGCCTGCAATACGGATATGGCGCCATACCGCTCCAAGGCTTCCTTTCCCACATAATTGATGGCAGCGGGGACATCCCGGAGTTTCTTATTTTGCTCAAAAGCGCGGATTACAATTTCACTGAGGATTTTTTCAGAAACTGAATCTGTTTTTTGCTGCGCAAGCACTTGATTATTTATAGAAAACAACAAGGCTGTTAAAAATGCATACCGGGCAAATGAAAAGTATACGTCTTGAATCCGGTTCATGGTCATACAAATGATAAAGATAAATGTAAAGCAATGAATGGATCAAACAGACCAGCTCCAGCTGAATGGACTGGAATTATTCAATTGATCTCTATATACTAATGATCTCTATATACTAACTTAGTGCTGCTGTCTGCGTTCGCAGGCAGTATTTTAATACAACATGGTTGAAATTTGTTGCCATTTCTGATACCCACGGCAAACACCGACAGGTCAAGCTTCCCAAAGGTGATGTGCTCTTGCATGCCGGAGATATTACCTATAAAGGAAGGAAAGATGAAGTCATTGACTTTCTGGGCTGGTTTGCACAGCAAAAATTCCTTCATAAAATATTTATTGCAGGCAATCATGACTTTTACCTGGAGCAAGCAAAAGGGGCGGTGATAGATAGTCTGATTCCGAAAGGAGTTGAATATCTCAATGATTCGGGAACCGTATTAAGTGGAATACGTGTTTGGGGCTCACCGGTTACGCCCTGGTTTTATAACTGGGCTTTCAACAGGCACCGGGGAGTTTCCATTCAAAAACACTGGGACCTCATCCCACAGGACACCCAGGTGCTGTTAACGCATGGACCGGCCTATGGTTTTCTGGATCAGGTCATCAGCGAACAACATGTAGGCTGCCAGGATCTTCAACGTCGTATCTTAAGCATACAACCCAATATTCATGTTTGCGGTCATATTCATGAATCTTATGGAAGCATTCAGCGGTCAGGCACTAAATTCATCAATGCCAGTCTTGTTAATGAACAATATGAAATCAGTAATCAACCTATTGTATTTGAACTATAAGAAGGGAAATCAACTCATCCCCTCGGGCACCTGGTTGTAATTAAATAATCAACTTGCCTGTCCAATATTTTTTTAGGAAGAGAACGAACGCTGTTATTTGCTAGACATTGGGTATTTAGCACTTATTTTTGATGAGGAAAATGAGTCATGTTTGAACTTTTATTAAAAAAATTCGATGAAAAAATAATTCTTACTTCAGAAGAAAAGGAAGCAAGTAAAACTTTTTTCATTCCGAAAAAACTCCGCAAAAAACAATTTTTGCTTCAGGAAGGTGACGTTTGTAAATACGTAGCCTTTATTGAAAAGGGATTTCTGCGTTACTATTCTATTGACGATAAAGGAGTAGAACACATCACTCAATTTGCTTTTGAAGGCTGGTGGATTGCAGATCAATTGAGCTTCCTTACTGGCCGTTCTTCAGTTAATAACATTGAAGCTTTGGAAGATAGTGAATTGTTGTTGCTTACAAGATCTTCAGAAGAGCAAATGCTGGAAAAAATACCAAAACTTGAGAGATATTTTCGCATTCTGCTTCAAAATAATCTGATCAATACCCAAAAACGATTAGCCAGTTCACTTAGCCACTCTGCAGAAGAAAAATATAACGAACTGTTGATCTCCTGTCCATCCATTCCGCAACGTGTACCACAACATATGATGGCATCCTACCTGGGGATCACACCGGAAACCTTAAGCCGGATCAGAAAACAACTTTCGCTTCGCAAATAACAAATAATCCCTCCTTACTTTCAGATTGAATTTATCTTTTCCAATTCTCGTTTTTTGGGGAAAAATGAGCACATGGGGGGCAGCTGATTAAATGAATTCAATAGCACCCATCCTCATTTATGCGTAAAATTATTAACGTAAAAGCAATGAGTGGAATGATTGAAATCCTTAACTTAGCCCGCTATGACAGTAGAACAAATAGATAACTTCCTGGCCAAAGAAACCATACCTCAGGGTAAAGTGATCCGGTTTGAAATGAAAAAAAGAAATCCCGTTCGCGGTTTAATTGTTCAGGGAAGAGACTATAATGAATTGAAAACCAAGAATTTCTGGCGTATTGTAACCCAATCTAATCTGGCAGCATATCAAAAATCAAATGACATCAATTTGGCTAAAATATTCAGTGGATCAGACTTTGCCAAACTCTCCCTGGTTACCAATAAACCTGAAGAATAATAAATTAACATTAGCCAATGACGGAATCGTTTTGCTATTGTGGGATTTGTTGATGAATTTTTTCCATAATCTTTACCGCATGTTCCCGTGAATTTTCAATAAAGAGCCGGTGCGTATTCATGCCACCGCAAATCACGCCGGCCAAAAAAATATTTTTTTTATTGGTTTCATGAGAATTCTCATCAAGCAATGGTTTTTCATCTTCATCATTACTTAATTGTATACCAATTTTTTTCAAAAAAGAAAGGTCGGGTTGGTAACCTGTCATGGATATCACCCAGTCGTTTGCTATGGTTAACAGTCCGTCAGGAGTCTGGATGTCTACTTCTGTTTCTCGGATCACCTTCACATAAGAATTGAAGTAAGCTTTCACAGATCCTTCGGTG
>JANLYU010000446.1:0-3082 GCA_031365785.1 Flavisolibacter sp.
GAAGCAGGGTAAAATGGTTTTTTCACCCCTTTAAATACCTCTCAATTTTTGGAAAACGGCCTCATATTTGCCATGATTCTTCAAACCGCACCAATGCAAAGGCTCCTCCTTGTTTTTCTTTTTACTTGTTTTTATGTGGCTTCAATTGCTCAGTTCCAGGTGGGTGTATTCGGAGGGATTTCCAATTACCTTGGTGACCTTGTAGACAGGCCTTACCGGGAATCCAAACCTGCTTTTGGCTTACATGTAGGATACCAGCTTTCCAGCCGTTTCAATGTAAGGGCAGGATTTATAAAAGGTAAAGTGGCAGGAGCGGATAGCCTGAATAAAAAAGATTTAAGGTTGAGGAACCTGAATTTTCAGACAAAGATTACTGAGTACAGTATCATTGGTGAGTTCAATACGTTTGACCTTAATGTTAGGAACTGGTCACCCTATCTTTTTGCTGGAGTTGCCATGTATCATTTTAATCCTTACACGTTTGATCAGAAAGGGGATCTGGTATTTTTAAAACAACTCAACACAGAAGGACAGGGAATTGCAGGCTATCCTGACAAACCTTATGTACTGACTCAACTTGCCATTCCATTAGGAGCCGGCGTAAAATACAGGTTCAATGAACATATCCGACTGGCTTTCGAAATAGGATTGAGGAAATTATTCACTGACTATCTTGATGATGTAAGCGGCAATTATGCTGACCCAACCGACATATTTGCTAATACGGGCCAGGAGGCAGTAGACGTCTCTTACAGAGGTGATGAAATTCCCGGGGGCAATTTGAATTACCCGTTGAAGGGTGACCAGCGGGGAAGTCCCAAATACAAAGACCTCTATTATTTCACAGGCTTTCATGTTACTTATGTTTTCCCATCCAAAAATGACTATTCTGGTCAATACGGTAGAAAGAAAACAAATTATGGTTGTCCAACCGTATTCTAAAAAGTCCTTTGTGAATTGATTTCTTTTTGCGTTACAAAAAATTTTCATTGAGATTGATTTAGCCTGGTCATGTTATAATTAAACAAATCCTTTAGCTGTTCGTTATACTTTTGTAATCACATGGCATACAAAAATCTACAACAGTTCATTGATATTCTTGACAAGGCAGGGGAATTGATCAGGATAAAATGTTTCGTGAATCCGAAACTTGAAATGGCTGAAGTCACCGACCGCGTCAGTAAAACTTCAGGGGGAGGAAAAGCGCTACTTTTTGAAAACACCGGATATGCATTCCCTGTTTTGATGAATGCATATGGAAGTGAAAAACGTATGTGCCTTGCATTGGGGGTGGACCACTTGGACGATATCGCAGGTGAAATAGAAAACCTGTTCCGCTTACTGGCAGCACCCAAAGAGAATATCATAGATAAATTAAAACTGTTGCCTAAGCTGGGTCAGTTTGCGAGCTGGATGCCAAAAGTTATTAGGGGTAAAGGAGATTGCCAGCAAGTCATCTGGCAGGGAAAGGAAGCAGACATCACGAGGCTTCCGGTTATTACCTGCTGGCCTAAGGATGGTGGCCCTTTTGTTACGCTTCCAATTATACATACCAAAGATCCGCTTACACTGACCCGCAATGTAGGTATGTACCGTATGCAGGTTTTTGGCCCCCATCTCACGGGAATGCATTGGCACAAGCATAAAGTTTCTGCCAAACATTTTAATGAATACAAGAAACTTGGACGAAAAATGCCTGTAGCGGTGGCACTTGGTGGAGATCCTGTATACGCCTATGCCGCTACAGCTCCATTGCCAGAGAATGTTGATGAATATATGCTTGCTGGATTTTTACGTAAAAGAAAGGTAGAGCTGGTAAGTTGCATTACGCAGCCTGAAATTGAAGTGCCTTCAGATGCTGATTTCGTGATCGAAGGATATGTAGATCCATCAGATGAACTGATCTGGGAAGGGCCTTTTGGTGACCACACCGGCTATTATTCTTTACCCGACTGGTACCCACGCTTTCATATTACCTGCATCACTCATAAGCAGCACGCCATATATCCCGCTACCATTGTAGGTATACCACCTCAGGAAGATGCCTGGCTTGGAAAGGCCACTGAACGTATTTTCCTGGCGCCCATGAAAATGACCATGGTACCTGAAATAACAGATATGGATATGCCTGTAGAAGGTGTTTTTCATAACCTGGTGATTACTCAGATCAGGAAAGACTTTGCAGGACAGGGTCAGAAGGTGATGAATGCGATGTGGGGTGCGGGCCAGATGATGTTTAATAAGATTCTCGTCATTGCAGATGAAAAGGTCCGTATACAGGATTACAAAGTGCTGGCACGAACCGTTGGTAAAAATTTAAATCCTGCTTCTGATATTTATTTTTCCCAGGGTCCTATGGACGTTCTGGATCATAGTTGTAGTAAACTCGGCTTTGGAGGTAAAATGTGCCTGGATGGAACCACAAAACTTCCTGAAGAAACAGATGAGCAGTATATCAGTGGAGAGGAAGGTAAATGGACACTTGACCTCTTTGAGCAATTTTCTGAGATTACCTCCTACAATACTGCCTTAATAGACCAGGAGATCCCGGTGATGGTTATTAGTGTCAAAAAAAACAGAAAAGGACATATCAGGGAACTTCACCAGAAAATCTGCGCACTAGAAGCGGCTGAAATGCTGAAACTGATCCTTTATGTAGAGCATACGGTAGATGCTCATGATATTACCATAGCGCTATGGCGGTTCTGTAATAACCTGGATCCAAAAAGGGACCATACTTTAGTACAGCGCCCGATCTTCAGCAACCCTTCTAAAACTTTCTCCTGTATGGGTTTGGACGGGACTATCAAAACAAAAGAATTTGATAATTTTCAAAGGGACTGGCCCAATATTATCGTTTCTGACGAAGAAACCATACAGTCAGTAGACAAAAAATGGGAAACATTGGGCCTTGGAAATTTCCTTCCATCCCCCTCTTTAAAATTCAAAGGTCAGATGTATGGTCAGGAAGCAGTGGTGAATACTTAACTTTAGGTACTTATTTTTTAAACATGAAACAGGAATTTACTACCACCACTGGAAAGGTGATCATTGAAAATAACAGGATGCATGTAAAAAATCT
>JANLYU010000013.1:0-4439 GCA_031365785.1 Flavisolibacter sp.
TCAACATAGTAAATACTTTTATAAGTAGCTGATCATTAGTGTGTAAAAGATACACAACCGTGATTAATGTAGCTAATGTAGGCTTCTGGGTAGAGATTCCAATAACCTGTCAGGAGAAAAATGAATAGTACCAATTTTCAATAATATTGGCATCAAACAGCCATAGTTCATGCATTCAGCTGGGTTGATTTATAATAATATTTGGAGCTGGAATTTGATTTCGCTTTTGAAATGTCCGTAAATGGTATCCAGTCCTGACCCTATCCGGGCAGTGTCTTTATAATTAGAACGTGCATACCTGATCCATAAAGTGACGTGCTTTGTTAATTGGTACTGAAGATGGAGAAGAAACCTGAAACCTTTATCATAAAAAGCAGGAATAGAGAAACTATACAAAACGTCTGGTTCATAGGCATACACACGCGTGGCAAACCCTGAAGTTTCAAAATACTGCGCCCGGAAACCAACTTTTAGTGTTTCATGAGCTTTTTCCTCCACTTCGAGATATCCCAGAAAACCCTGTTCACTTTTGCTTCTGTTTTCAGTATACCAAACTACCTCTACCCTTGTTTTATAAAGCAAGCGTGCATTGATCTGGTTGGTGAAGTGTATGCGCACATTTTGAAGTTGTTGAGCAACAGGAAACCTGATCACCTGTTCAGAAGGTCCATTCAAGGGCTTGTCTTTATTCTTATACCTCACATACAAACCAACCTGCTTATTAGGCTGGTAACTAACCTGCGCCATATAATCGTGTCCCTTGCTGGGAGCATTCACCCTGAACCTAAGCCATGGAAATTGAAATAGGTCTAAATAGGCGTTGAATTGCCAGGTTGGAAAAGGCCTTACTGAAAGGCCGGCATACACACCTTTTTCATTCATGGGAACAGCGTTTTCAGAGAAAATATTACCAAACAAAGAACGGAAGTTCATGGGGATAGACCGGTACACAAAAGACAGATCAATGGTTGGGTCGGGGGTAACCAATGCGCCTGCTACGAATGCATAATGATAGGCTTCATCCGCCGCAGCTTCGCCGAAAAAGTGCATATTCCTGAAGGTGACTGCTGCATCTAAGCTACCGTGCATCATTTGTTTTCCAGTTACTCCATACGAAGAATATGGAACACCGTTGAACACCATGGGAACGTTAAACCGGTGCACCATAGCATTGAAACCCATCCTGAATAAAGTGGAAGAAAAACCTACTCTTCCACCACTGGTGAATTGCGTGATTTGATTTTTTTTCTCCACTTCCGTTATCGTTCTGTTATAGCCTGAATTATTGATACCTGTGAAAGTTCCGGAACTGTCATCTACACTGGCATTGATTTTTTTCATTGAAACAAACACAGTAGCTTCCAAGTTTTTCTTATTGATCGTACATCCTGCTCCCCTGTAAAAACCAAACTCTCCGGAGGCGCGGTAGGGCAACAAAACTGGTGATGACCTTTTGATCGCGAGCACTTCAGCGCTTTTCCCAAAGCCAGTGGATTGCCAGCTGATCAAACCCTGACCCAGATTTACCATAAAATCGCCAAGCGCCAGCGATTTCACAATTCCAAGGTTGCGTAGAAATAAGTGAAAAGAATAAAAGTCAAAACCCTTGGACTGCGCACCCCTGAAAAATTGCTCTCCTGCATCTTTTTCACCAGTCATACCTGCCCACAACAGGTCTTTAAACTGATATCTGTAACGGACCAGCAGGTGTTGCCTGTCACCCAGGTATCCATTCTGGGTTTGGGTATCAAAACCTTTCGATTTTTCCAATATCCGCGCGGCGCGGAACAGGAAGCTATGTTCACCCTGCAGACGTGACCTTATATTATCTGACCAACTTACCGGCTCTTTCAGGGTGACATACGGAAGCAACCGATGAATCAAAAAAACATCCCAGCCAGGTATTGCCTGCAATTCATGCAGGTCTATAAATTTCCCAATCACTTTTCTGTATTGGATAAAATACAGAATCTGTAACTCCGTTAAAAGATGGAGCGCCAGCAAATCTTCTTTAACTGCTGTATTCAAACAAACAGGATGCCTTTTAAAATATTCCAGTTGCTGCACCAATGCCTCATTCTCTATTTCGTTGGATGCTATTTCAGCCATCTGTTCTAACTGCTGTTGGGTGGACAGGGGAATATCCTGAGAGAAACAACGGTTACCAATCGCCAGGGCCATAAGTAAAAAATGAACTTTCATTCGGAAGGAAGTTTCTGATACAGGATGGCTATAGAAGGCGTCAACCCCAAATAAGGATGCAGTGTTGCAGATACCTCCATCCGCATCTGACCTACAAGAAACCCGATACTGAGTGAAAATTCGCGGTTGGTGCAGGATATGCCTGCGCGGGCAAACAATTCCTTGTTGAATGAATAATGCCATCCTCCCTGCACATCCAGTGGCCTGTCTTGAATTTTTATCAACATCACCCCAATGAAAAAATTTTCAGACGCGTCATATCCAAATCCCACGGAATAAACGGGCGCAGATACCATCCCACTCCTTTTCCATTTTACAGGTACAGGATAAACAACTTGTACTCCCATGCGCATCTTAGTGTTTACATGGAACAGCATTCCTCCTTCCACTGCAATTTCTGTTCTTCCAGAATATCCTTTCATCCTGGTGTCTCCAAAATCAAACTGGATTCCCAGGTCTACATTTTCCATTCTCCTGGCATAAGCCACTCCGATTGACGACTGGTGGTAATCTGCATTTCCAAAACGTCCCAGTTGCATTGCAAAATATCCGTTTGATTTCCGTATCACTACACCCGCCTTGTATTGAGCCATTTCCTGCAAAAAAAATTTCCTTCCAGAGGAAATTCCGACAGAAAAATGCTGAAAATTGGTTAAGCAAGCCTGGTTTGCTGCAATTGAAAATACATCTGTATGATAGTTACTGTATGCATACACGTCCGTATGCCAGCTTCCATAAATATGATTTACAAACTGGGCCCCCACCGGGAAAGAAACAAGGATAAAAAAATTGAAAATTAATTTTCTCAACACTTCGATTTATTGATACAAGTTAGCTGGAAGCCATGCTGCTTACCAGGTGATAAACACTAATTTAAAATGGGGTATTACCTTTGCGCCATGCAAATTTTAAATGGGAAGGAAGCTTCTCGGGCCATTATGGACGCTTTGAAATTACAAATGGCACAATTGTCCATTCATGGTAACAGGAAACCACACCTTGTTGCTGTTTTGATAGGTAATGACGGGGCCAGTGAAACTTATGTGGCTTCCAAGGTGAAAGCCTGCCAGGAAGTGGGTTTTAAATCTACACTGATCAGATTGGAAGCTCATTTGTCATCATCGAAGTTGATGGACATCATAGAGGAACTGAATTCAGATCCTGAAGTGGATGGTATTTTGGTGCAGTTACCATTACCCTCACATTTTTCAGAAGAAGAAGTGATTCATGCCATTGACCCTAAAAAGGATGTTGATGGTTTTCATCCTGATAATGTGGGAAGAATGGTATTGGGCCATCCGGTTTTCATTCCTGCAACGCCCTATGGCATCCTGCTCCTACTGGAATATTATAAAATTGAAACAAAAGGCAGGCACACGGTGGTCATCGGAAGAAGTAATATTGTGGGAAGGCCGATCAGTATTCTCTTGAGCGGCACTGGTGAAAGAGCTAACAGTACCGTAACGCTGTGTCATTCCAAAACGACCAACATACCAGAACTTTGCCGGTCGGCAGACATTATTGTGGCAGCGTTGGGTCAGCCAGGATTTATTAAAGGTGATATGGTAAAAGAAGGAGCCGTAGTGATAGATGTAGGCATTACTCGTATTGCAGATGCTTCCCGAAAATCAGGATACCGGCTGAGTGGTGATGTGGATTTTGAAAATGTAGCACCCAAATGTTCATTCATAACACCTGTACCTGGAGGCATAGGACCTATGACCATCGCCGCACTGATGAAAAATACTTTCAAAGCCTGCTCGCTTAAGCACTATGAGGAAATTTCACAATAGCCCTCCTCCTGAATAAGCTTTCGAAAATGTTATTGAAATAAATAACCAAGGTTCAACAGTAGGTCGACAGACATGGAACAAGTAACAAATAAAATAACGCGGCTTCCGGTGATGGAACATTTTTATACCCTGCAGGGCGAAGGTATGCACCAGGGCAAGGCCGCTTATTTTATCAGGCTGGGGGGGTGTGACGTGGGTTGTGTTTGGTGCGACGTAAAAGACAGCTGGGATGCTGGGAAACATCCGCTTTTATGGATCAACGACCTGGTGACTGCAGTAAAAGTATATCCAGTGGAAATTGTAGTGATTACAGGCGGAGAGCCTTTGATACACGATCTTACTTCACTGACTGCCGCCCTGCATCGTGCGGGCCTTCGCACTCATATAGAAACTTCAGGAAGCTCTCTCCTGTCGGGTACATGGGACTGGATTACCCTTTCACCA
>JANLYU010000035.1:0-4089 GCA_031365785.1 Flavisolibacter sp.
CGGCGCAGTATAATGAAACTGGTCGATCATGATCGTGCCGTTTTCAATGACTTTGAAATAATGTTCATGCTTCATGGAAACAAAATCTCCGGCAACCTGCTCATCAGCAAAATAAGTCGGACGCTGCATTTCTTTGATCACAGTGGTAAGGGTTCTTTGTTTCAATAAATGTTTGGCAGACCAGGTAACAGAATCTCCCAGGTTCAGCAGGCCGGAACGTTTTCCATCAATGACCTTCTCCTTATTTGGTGTCATTGAATATTGATGAAGGTCAATGCTCCTGCTAAGGTCAAAAACCCTTTCCTGTGGTGCTGCAATGAAGGTGGTAAGGTGAAGGAGTGGCATTAGACAAAAGGTATTTTAACAACTTTTGCCTGTAATAGTTTGTCCCGTACTTTAATAAAAACTGGTGTTCCGATGATTCCAAAAACACTTCTCACATAACCCATCCCTATGGCTTTCCCCAGGCTTGGCGATTGTGTGCCGGATGTAACAAAACCAATGGGAGCACCCAGCTGGTCCCTGATTTCATAATGCTGTCGGGGTATGCCTTTATCTATCATTTCGAACCCTATGAGTTTTCTTTCTATTCCGTTTTCTTTTTGCTCAAGCAAAAGTTCACTTGCCGTAAACTCTTTGGTGAATTTGGTGATCCAGCCCAGCCCGGCTTCAAGCGGTGAAGTGGTATCATCGATATCATTTCCATAAAGACAATAACCCATTTCAAGCCGAAGCGTATCTCTCGCGGCAAGTCCGATGGGCTTCATTCCCTGTGGTGCACCTGAATCGAAAATGGAATTCCATATTTTTTCTGCGTGGTCCTTTTCGTTTTTGAAATAGATCTCCACCCCTCCCGCACCTGTATACCCGGTGGCGCTTACCAAAACATTATCAATACCATTGAACCTGCCCTTAACAAAAGTGTAGTATTTCAGATTCATAATGTCCATATCGGTGAGTGGTTGAAGGATCTTAGTAGCATTGGGACCCTGCACGGCCAGCAGGCAGGTTTCTTCGGAAACGTTGTGCATCTCTACCTCTTTTTTATTGTGCTTCATGATCCAGTCCCAGTCCTTTTCAATATTACTGGCATTCACTACGATCATATACACTTTGTTCTCTTCTATACAGTAGATCAGGAGATCATCAACAATACCACCTTCCTGATTGGTCATACAGGTATACTGCGCTTTGCCGGTCACCAGCTTGGAAGCATCATTAGTGGTAATTCTCTGAATCAGATCCAGTGCATGTTCTCCTTTCAATATAAACTCCCCCATATGGCTCACATCAAATACGCCCGCATTTTTCCTAACCGTCAGGTGTTCATCATTGATACCACTATAACTGATGGGCATATTATAACCAGCGAATTCCGCCATTTTCGCACCTGCTTCGATATGTTTTTTTGTGAAGGGCGTAATTTTCATGCTGGAAATTTAGGACTGCAAAAATAGGGTAGAACAGGAAGGTTTTGGGATCAGGTTTGAAACGTGTGAAGCCTGGAACAAGTGGTAATTTGCTTTTGGCCATTCCGCCTGTCGTCGGAGTTGAATTGATACGGGAAGGCCGGAAAAATTCTATTGCATGAAAAAAGGCTCCTTTCGGAGCCCCAAGTCAACCGCCTAAAGCGGATCCAACTTCAACCTTCGTTGTTATATAATCAGTGGAATAAAGCAGGTATATACAAGGTTGATGACTTCTTTTTTATTGCCTGAGGGCTTGAATCCGGAACGACTTTGATTCAAACTGTCCTGGTGGCGGCGGTTCAGTTCATCGAGTCGCTGACGGTCTTTTTCATTTTGTTTTTCACGCTCCTCAATTTGTAATTTCAGGCTGTCCCTGTCCGTTCTTTTTTCATGAAATCCATTTTCATCCCTGGTTATTTTTTCAGCATCCACCAGCTTACCATTGCTGGTCATCAGATAGTCCACGTTGGTATCCCAGTTGAAATAAGAATCATAATCCCAGTCGCCCTGGTAATCGTAATTTCTTCCCCACCTGCGTTCATAGCCTCTTTCAGACCGGCGTACGATCCAGGGACTGTAAGCGTCCTGCAAGGATTCATCAAAACTTATTTTCTTCCCCACTGGCACCAGTATTTCCATTATTAATCCCTGACCCCTGAATTTACTTTCCCTGTTGATAGTAATACCGCTGCCCATATTTAGGATACTATCCTGCGAAGAAACATTGAACAGGATGTTCATGGCCCGCTGCTGTGCATCTTCCACATTACTCCCTGCACTGTATTTATAAACCCTCACATGGTACATGGAGTCCTCGCTTTTGTCAATGCGTAATTTGACATTATTGTATTTTAGGCTTTCCTCATTGATATCCCATCCTGCGTTGTCAGAATGAATCCACCTCATGTTGCCATTATACCGGATCACGGGTTCATTGACACGTACCAGCATTTTTCCTGAAGGTTGGGTGATCGGTACTTCCTGCGCGTTTGTTCTTTCAAATGACCTGAGATCCTTGGCAATGCTGATGGCAAATAGAACTGCACAGATCCATCCTAAAGACCAAAGGCCACCAAATATCCAGCCCAGGTGCCTGCTTCTTGTACGGGTGCGCACCACTCTCCTGATCAGCCAGATCAGAAATCCAACTACAGGAACCGCCAGGAATAATAAAATAGTTCCCCATGCCAGGGTCTTTTGCCAACTGGATGTCCAAAGGAAATTATTGATAGGCCACCAGGCCACACCACCGAAAATCAATACCATCAGGGCGGCAAATAAACCCAGTGCAATGCAACCTGCAATGAAAATGAAGAAAGCTTTAATGATTACCCCGATGATATGTAGGATACCTCCTGCAACCGGACGGGCTGTTTGTGCTAACTCACCGGCAAACGCTTTACCTCGGGTATTGGCGAAATCTTTTGCCCTTTCACTGAACTGTTGTGCCGTTGTTTTTACTTCATCGCCCCATGCTTCAGCCTTTGTTTTAAAATTGTCCATTTCCTCCTTTACATTCTGACGGATGCGGTTCACATCAACTTTTTCACCACGCATTTCCATTTTTTCAAATGAACTGCGGGCTTCCGGAAGCACCATCCAGAGAATGATGTAAGCAATCACAAAGGTGCCTGTGAAAGGGGCGATGAAAATATTAGGAAAAATGTCTCGATGCCAGGCAAAGAAAATTCCGTTAAAGGTGCCGAACATAATATTGAGCAACAGTGGTGCCGCCAGAAGTAAACGTACCACCCACGAAGGTTTGTTGAAATAGGCTGCCAGTCCGCCGGCCACACCAGCAAATACTTTATCATCAGGATTTCTGAAAAGTCGTTTGCCTGCATACCCGTTGAGGTCTCTAGCCGGTAAAACAATCCAAAGAATAAAATACAATACAATACCGGTTCCGGTAAATCCAAATAAAACCAAAAGGATACGCACTACAGCAGGATCTACATCCAGATAATTGGCAATACCAGAGCCTACACCACCAATGATTTTATCAGTCTTTTCCCGGTAAAGTCTTCCCCGTTGTGTTTTAAACTGTTGCTGGGGACCTGAACTGTACGACTGACTGGCGGTGGAGGCTTTGGCCTCTGTGGCAGTAGCTTCTTCAAAATCCTCCACCCTTCCCATGGAATGTATGATCTCCTCAATGTCGGTATCTGTAATGGCCGAAGCTCCCTTTTTAATGCTGTCACTCATCAATTCAGCAATTCGGCTTTCGATGTCATTGATAATTTCATCACGGCCTTCCTCATTATTAAAATACCGCCGAAGGCTTTCAATATATCGTTGTAAACTTTCATAAGCAGTATCTTCTATTGGAATGACCCTGCCGGATAAGTTTATATTGATGATCTTTTTCATTATTAACGCTTTGGTTGAAGTTTATAAATTGTTTCCTTTTTTATTGGCCAGCGCATTGACCCCGTTAGAAAGTTCCTGCCACGTAAGCTCCAGTTCAGAAAAAAAAGAGGCTCCTTTGGCGGTGAGTGAAAAATATTTCCGTGGCGGCCCGGAGTTACTTTCCACCCATCTGTAAGTAAGCATTTCTGCATTTTTTAACCGGGTGAGGAGTGGGTACAGGGTACCTTCCAGGATGTGCAGGTTGGCGCCT
>JANLYU010000039.1:0-5868 GCA_031365785.1 Flavisolibacter sp.
GGAGTTTTTTTTCAAACGATTTTACGGAGGTAGTCACGGGGGAAGCATTCAGGGGCATATCCACCAAGGTGGTAATGCCCCCCGCAATGGCGGCGCGGGTGGCCGTTTCAAATCCTTCCCATTCTGTTCTTCCAGGTTCATTGATGTGTACATGCGGATCAATGACACCAGGTAATAATGTTTTATCTCCGAGGTCTGTTACTTCGCCTGCGCCTTCCGGTAACTGATGAACCACATCTGCAATGATGCCTTTCCTGATCACAACAAATGCCTCTTTCATACCACTCTCCAGCACCACTTTAGTACTTTTTAGAATCAGGTCAGACATGGTGTTTGCAGATTGTTTCGTTTCTTTAGCTTATTCAGTCACTAACAGCAATAAGATGAATATCAAGTTGGGAAAAAATACCTATGGTAAGAATTCTATCCACCTGTCAAAGATAATCCGTCATAAAGATTACCATGAGTTCCGGCAGGTGTCTGTAGATGTATCCCTGGAAGGTGACTTTGAAACCGCTCATACCCTGGGAGATAACTCTAAAATTTTACCCACCGACACTCAGAAAAACACGGTATATATCCTGGCTAAAGACCACTTCAACAAAAGCATAGAAGAATTTGGGATCATCCTGGCTAGCCACTTCAAAAAAAATAACCCGCAGGTGTCTGTGGTCCGCATCACCCTCACAGAACACCTATATCATCGTTTGTCCTTTCAGGGCCAGGAACACCCGCATGCCTATATCAGCAGTGGTAATGAGCAGCATACCACCTCGGTGGAACATCATCCAGGAGGTGTCAGCGTCACCAGCGGAATTAAAGATTTACTAATTTTAAAAACCACTGACTCTGGATTTGAACATTATATCAAAGATCCTTACACCACGCTCAGAGAAACCAGCGATCGCATCATGTCCACAAAATGCGAAGCAACCTGGTTTTATGATCAGCATCCTGCGGATTTTGGTGCTTCCTACCAAAACATCCGTGAACAGTTATTGAAAACTTTTGCCTTTCATAAAAGTCTTTCCGTGCAGCATACGCTGTATGCCATGGGGGAAGAAGTTTTGAAAATAGACGAAAAGGTGAAAGAGATCAGCCTGGTGATGCCCAACCAGCATCACCTTCTTTTTAACTTCGAGCCATTTGGTATGGATAACAAAAATGAAATCTTTGTGGCTACAGAAGCGCCCTTTGGCTATATCACCGGAACAGTTGAAAGAGGAACAGGAACCTGATCTGGCCTTTGACTCTTTAATTTTCTTTATCCAGTCATTACCCATATTTAGACATTCCATCCTTATAGGGAATACCTCTTGTTTACAAAGCGAATCAAATGAAAAGAATTAAATTTATCTGGTTCATTGTTGGATCTAATAAAGTGGCGGTTCATGGATAAAGACTTTTTAAAAAAAATACCTCTTTTTATAGAGTTGGAGGAAGCTGACCTCGACGATCTTGCGTTGAGCCTGAAGAGGGTGACCATTGCACCACAAAAACCTATTTTCTGGATGGATGAATCCGGGGAATCTTTATTTATTATTGAAAGTGGACAGGTCAACATCAGTTATACGGATGAAAAAGGAAAAGACATTACGCTGGCAAATCTCAAAACAGGAGATTTCTTTGGTGAACTTTCACTCATCGACGGAGGTCCGCATACCGGTACCGCCAGGGCTTCATCTGAAACCGTGCTCCTTACCCTTGACCGCAATTCCTTCAACCTCTTTCTCGACAAACACCCTACCATATGTAAAAAGTTGCTGGCGGTGCTTTCCAAACGATTGCGCGCGAGTACCTTCAAAATGCGTGGCATCAATAATATCAATGACCAGCTGGAAGATGAGCCTTCCCGTTTTCACCGGATCATCGACAAGCTGGCGCAGGTAGTTACACATGGAACCTTCCTCACCTTTTGCACTTTTTTTATCATCATATGGATCACTTTGCAGGTATATCTTTTTAAAAGACACCATCGAGAAGAAATCAGTTTCATCGACAAGCCCCCTACATTTTTTTTGCTCGGCTTCATTTTCACTCTTTCTTCCTTTCTGTTTACAGTTCTGATCCTGAGCAGCCAGCGGCGGCAGGCACAAAACGACAGAATCAGGAATGTAATTGAGTCGCAAGTCAACTTAAAATCGCAGGCAGAAGTGATGAAGCTCCAGATCAAAATGGACAAAGTGATTCAAATGCTTCACCAGGTACCAGGGCTCCATGTTCCTGAAGAAGATGAAGATGCTGTCTTATAAAATCCGGAAGACGTACTATGTATCAGCCATAACATTGTAACTCGTGTTGCTGGTTTTCATTATCGAATATTAAGATTAACTTTATACATTCCTGTCTGACTTTCGAAGTACCTTCGCATCCCGTTTAGAAAATGTATACAGGATTCACTATGTTGGACAGTGACCACGCATTAAAAAATTATCCTTGACTGCCTACTTTTAATAAGGGTCAAATTATAGAAATGAACAATGATAAATTCGCTTCAGGAGAAGAAAAAGTAGCTATGAAACTTTCCGAAGAGCATGAAGAAAAAATGAAGGAAGCCAACAACCGCCTGGCTGCCATTCATTGCTCAGAAAATTCGCTGGTGCAGATTGAATTGATCTTTTTCGATATGCTTACCCTGTTGCGCGGATATCAGGATTCACCCAAAGCAGATTTCATTTTATCGGAACTGAAACTCATTCATGATAATGAATACAAACTGGTGCAGAACAAACACCTGACAGTTAAAAACAGGGTGGCTGCCATCCGTAAATTCAAGAATTCTTTCCGGCAAACCGTCAGGAAAGCCATCAGGTATAAACCTGCCTAATTTTTCCCTGCGCTTTCACTCAATTTTTACCTAAACCCCGGATCACAATATTGGGGACATTTTTATTACAGGGATACATAAATGCAGTCTTCAATTTTTTAGGATCGTTGATCGTGCCATAAAACTCATCAAAGTATTGAAGGGTGGCCCTGATGTATTTCGAATCCAGTAGGGTGCAGTTGCTGTACAAAGAATATAAATCTTTTTTCCTGCTGTTATAAAGCGCAATCACTTCATCCAGTCTTCTCATATCTGGAATACAGTATCCCCTGTACCTTCTCTCCCTCACCGATGAAAGTGCCAGTTCTTCTGCCGGATAGGCATAGGGTGCACTGACCAAGCCGGAATGGTCAAAGTCATAGGGGACCACGGATGGAATACTCAGAGAATCAAAAGCTATCAGCCGGGTGTTCTGAAAATACTCGGTTGACCAGTCTGTATTTCCAATCAGGTATTGAAACATGGCCATTCGCAGAAAAGATGCGGTTTCAATAGACTCACCATGAGTATTGAGCCGGTGAATCAGGATGGATTGATTACGCTTTGCCATCTGATCATCTTCTTCCAGCAGGATCCCGTAAAAAGTAATTTCTTTATTTCTTTCTGTATCCTCAAAGGTGACTCGCGCCAGCCTGGCTTTGAAACTTTGGGTCGTCAGCAGGTTATACAACTTATAAACAAGGTATTCACGCACTACAAAGTTTTCACCCCGGCAGGGACAAACCAGTTTTACTTTATCAGCTTGTTCAAAGAGCGTTCCATGCACAAGATTTTTGGTGAAGTTCAGCAGGATGGGAGGAAAGGTGCAGTTTTCTTTCCTGCGCCGGAAGTTGCCTCGAGTTTTTGCTTTGAGTGGAATGTGGACGGTAGTGTCATTTTTTTGATACGTCATCAGCAAAGGATGATATAGCGCATCATCTTTACGGTCATTGAAAAATTCACTGACCTTGCCTGTTAACCTTATGTTGAGAACAGAATCACTGTCAAACAAACCCCCTGAACCAGATTGCCCAGGAGTATTTGAATGAATTGAGGGGTCTGTTAATGAAGTGTTTGACCCTGAGAAGCAACAAAGTGCTACATAAACAGTGCATGATATAAGTAGTCGCACAGAGAAGTGTTGGTAACCTTAAGTTACCAATTGTAGTGCAGAATCGCATCAGAAATATAGCAGGCTTATGGTAGTTCAATATTGAACTCACTTGTTGCGCTTTACCTTCGCGTTCAACTTTTACCACTATAAATTTGATTCATGAAGAATGGCACGATGATTCAGTATTTTCATTGGTATTTGCCAACAGACGGAAATTTCTGGAAAATGGTTGAAAAAAATGCACCAGCTCTAGCTGCTATGGGCATTACGGCCGTGTGGCTGCCCCCACCTTATAAGGCGTCGGCGGGTGGTTACAGTGTAGGCTATGATGTTTACGACCTGTTTGACCTGGGTGAATTTGATCAAAAGGGAACTACTGCCACAAAATATGGCACCAGGGAACAACTCGTGGCGGCAACAAAAGCAATTCAGCATTCAGGTATGCAGGTGGTGGTGGATATCGTATTGAACCATAAAGGCGGAGGCGATGAACTGGAAACAGTAATGGCGATTAAAGTGGACCCGGATGACAGGACAAAAAAAATTTCTGAGCCTTATGAAATAGAAGCCTTTACCCGGTTCACCTTTCCGGGTCGGGGAAATAAATATTCGGACTTCATCTGGACGTTCCAGTGTTTCAGTGGTGTGGACTACGACCACCGTACCGGGGATAAGTCCATATTTAATTTACTGAATGGATGGGGTAACGACTGGGAAGAAATGATCGACAGTGAAAAAGGAAATTATGATTACCTCATGTTCAATGATATTGATTTCCGCAATCCCGCTGTCAGGGAGGAACTGAATCGTTTTGGAAGGTGGTTACACGATACTGTACAATTTGACGGTGTTCGACTGGATGCCGTGAAGCACATATCCCCCAAACTATATAATGAGTGGCTGGTGAAGCTCAGAGCAGAAACAGGAAAGGAGATCTTTGCTGTTGGTGAATACTGGGCTCCTGGCCTGCTGGACCTCATGTTGCGATACATTGAAGCAACGGAAGGAAACATGAGTCTTTTTGATGCTTCGCTTCATCACAACCTGCACCAGGCATCCAAGTCTGGAAATGGTTATGATATGCGGACGATCTTCGATGAAACGCTTACCAAGGCCATGCCTTTGAAGTCAGTGACAGTGGTGGATAATCACGACACACAACCCCTGCAGGCACTGGAAGCTCCTGTAGAGGAATGGTTCAAACCTATTGCTTACGCATTGATATTATTGAGACAGGATGGCTATCCCTGTATTTTTTATCCCGACCTGTATGGTGCTTCTTATAAAGACAAAGGGCGTGATGGAAATAGTTATGAGATTTTTTTGAAAAAGATACAGGAACTGGAACCTTTGATCCATGCACGCAGGGATGTGGCTTATGGTGAACAAAAAGATTATTTTGACCATGCCAACTGCATTGGATGGACGAGAGCCGGAGATGAAGAGCATAGTGGATGTGCGGTAATGGTCTCGAACGGTGATGCTGGAGAAAAAGTGATGGAAATGGGAATGAGGTATAAGGGAAAAACCTTTAAAGACCTTTTGGGAAAAAATCCTACTAGGGTTTTGATTGATGATAAAGGCTTCGGAATGTTCTTTGCGCCTGCAGGTTCAGTTTCCGTATGGGTGGTGCAATAATCAATTACAAAAATTAGGATTGTTTTACTTACATCAGTGACGAGTAAAACAGTGATTGCTAAGAACTTATTTATCAGTGTAGGTGTTCAGGCATTGATAAATGAATAGCTGTTTATTGACATAAATCATTTAACAAACCACTTCATTGACTTCCCGGAATTATGGCCCTATCTTTGTGTACTAGGTACACATTAGATGACTCATACTACTCATGTGAGTAGTGAGGTTACTATAAATTTGATTGATGTCAGATATAGCCCTTACCATACCATTGACAAAAAGAATACATCGCGTAGCCGTTGGCTGCTTA
>JANLYU010000067.1:0-15192 GCA_031365785.1 Flavisolibacter sp.
CCGAAAACAGACAAATCTGAATTCCTGCTCATGAACCTCGACATCAATCATATCTGCGCATCTGGCGGAAGTGCCTGCAGCAGTGGTGCAGATGCAGGCTCACATGTGATGAAGGCCCTTCACAAAACGGACCAGCATATCACGGTTCGTTTTTCTTTCAGTAAATACAATACGAAAGATGAAATTGACAAAGTAGTGAAAAAAGTGAAGGAGCTTTTGGCCTGAAAAACGTTGTAGAGAGCATTTGCAGGTCCGATGAAGTACATTTCAATCCTGACAATTATTATCCCAAATTATAGGTATTTCAATGGGTTTCTTCTGGCAGAAAGAATATACTCTTTCATATTCATCCAGAAAGCCAGAATCATGTAGATCACAATAGGAGACCCCAGGGTCAACAAGCTTGTATACATGAACCACATCCTTATCCTGCTGGTGGCTATCCCCATTTTTTCTCCAATGGCGGACAGAACCCCAAAGGCTTGCCACTCAATGAAATTTTTAAATCGATTCATACATCTAATGTAGATTTTTTTAGTTAATCCATCACTTCACGGTACCCAGATCTTCCACTGTTTTTAATTAACTTGCACCTCTTTGTAACTGGCTGCAAATTGGATGCCTGTTGTTCTCTCCTAAAATATTGATTATGCTTTTTGACCTGGACCTGATTACAAAATTATATTCAGAACTACCCTCCAAAGTGTTGGCAGCAAGGAATATGTTGAAACGTCCAATGACACTGGCTGAAAAAATATTATATGCCCATAGTTTCAAGCCTGCCACAAAGGTTTTTGAAAGAGGTAAGGATTATGTCGATTTTGCTCCGGATCGTGTGGCCATGCAGGACGCTACTGCGCAGATGGCACTGCTTCAGTTTGATACGTGCGGCCGTGACAGGGTAGCGGTGCCTTCCACTGTTCACTGCGATCACCTGATCCAGGCCAAGATAGGTGCTAAGGAAGACCTGAGCAATGCAATTGATACGAACAAGGAAGTATATGATTTTCTTGCTTCCATCTCTAACCGATATGGCATAGGCTTCTGGAAACCAGGAGCGGGAATCATTCATCAGGTAGTGTTAGAAAATTATGCTTTTCCCGGCGGGCTCATGATCGGAACAGATTCTCATACCCCCAATGCGGGAGGTCTTGGAATGCTGGCGATTGGAGTCGGAGGCGCAGATGCTGTGGACGTGATGGCAGGGCTTCCGTGGGAATTAAAAATGCCCAAGCTCATTGGAATCAAACTTACCGGCAAGATGAGCGGATGGACATCTGCCAAGGACATCATTTTAAAAGTGGCAGGTATATTAACGGTGAAAGGCGGTACCGGGGCTGTGGTGGAATATTTTGGAGACGGCGCAGACGGATTAAGCTGTACCGGTAAAGCCACGATCTGTAATATGGGTGCTGAAATAGGCGCTACCTGCTCTTTGTTCACCTATGACGATAAAATGTCTGCCTACCTGAGGGCTACCGACAGAACCGCAGTGGCCGACCTTGCCGATCAGGTGCGTACACACCTCCGGCCTGATCCTGAAGTATATTTAAATCCGGAAAAATATTTTGACCAGCTGGTAGAAATCAACCTGAGCGAACTGGAACCTCATGTAAATGGACCTTTCACGCCCGACCTGGCTACACCCATTTCAAAGATGGCCGAAGCTGTGGCCGCTAATGGCTGGCCCGACATCGTAGAAGTGGCTTTGATTGGTTCGTGTACCAATTCATCTTATGAAGACATCAGCCGTTCTGCTTTTATTGCTGCGCAGGCTAAGTCAAAAGGACTTTCTACAAAAAGTGAATTTACAATTACACCTGGTTCGGAACTGGTAAGGTTTACCATTGAAAGAGATGGTTTTTTAGACACCTTCGATGAAATGGGCGGTGTGGTGCTGGCCAATGCCTGTGGTCCCTGCATCGGTCAGTGGGCACGTCATATTGATGATCCCAGCAGGAAAAATACCATTGTTACCTCTTTCAACAGAAATTTCGCGAAGCGCAATGATGGATTATCATCTACGCATGCATTCGTGGCCTCCCCCGAAATTGTTACGGCTTATGCTATAGCAGGCCGGCTTTCCTTCAACCCATTAAAAGATAAACTCACGAATAACAAAGGCGAACAGGTCATGCTGGATGAACCGATGGGTTTTGAGTTACCGCCAAAAGGTTTCGCAGTAGAAGATCCGGGATATCAGGCGCCAGCGCCCTCGGGTACCACCGTGGAAGTGATTGTAAAACCAGATTCCCAGCGGTTACAGTTATTGCAACCATTTCCGTTCTGGGAAGGAACGGATCTGAAAGGACTCAGGTTGCTGATCAGGGTAAAGGGAAAGTGCACCACGGACCATATTTCAATGGCGGGTCCATGGTTAAAATACCGGGGTCACCTAGATAATATTTCTAATAACATGTTGATAGGTGCGGTTAACTTTTTCAACAATCAAACAGATATGGTGAAAAGTCAGCTCACCGGCGAATATGGAACCGTGCCTGCCACCCAGCGTAAATACAAAGCTTCCGGGATTGGTTCAGTAGTAGTGGGTGATGAAAATTATGGAGAAGGTTCTTCGAGGGAACATGCCGCTATGGAACCCCGCCACCTGGGTGTACGAGCTATCATTGTGAAAAGTTTTGCCAGGATCCATGAAACCAATCTGAAAAAGCAGGGTATGCTTGGCCTCACCTTTTCTGACAAGGAAGATTACAATAAAATAAAAGAAGATGACTTAATTGATATCACGGGTCTCACACAGTTTGCTCCGGGAAAACAATTGATCATGGTGCTAAATCATTCGGATGGAACATCAGATAAGATCAAACTGAATCATACTTACAACGAACAGCAGATAGAATGGTTCAAGGCTGGCAGCGCATTGAACCTGATCAGAAAACAATTCGGCAAGGTATAGTCATTTTAACTCACCACAGATGCTGATTCCACCTGAAACAGATAAATGATCTATTTCAGGCAACCCATCATTTCACTTCTTCGTATAAGGTAGAACCGAATAGCTTTTTATGAGAAAAAAAATCTTGTTGTTGGGCTGTATCTTGTTAACAGCCATTATATATGTGTCCTGCAGTAAAGGAAGCGGAACCACTTCTCCACCTCCTGATCCATGTGCTGGTGTATCCATTTCCATCACCGCAGCTATCACAGGAGCCACTTCCGGACAATCCAACGGAAGCATTGTTGCCAGTGCAACAGGTGGATCTCAGGGATTTACCTATAATATCAATAATGGCGTTTTTCAATCTTCTGGAACATTCAATAACCTGGCAGCAGGAACCTACACCATAACCGCGAGGAACACTAATGGCTGTTCCGGTTCCCAGCAATTTACTGTAGGTACTACCGTGAACCCCTGTGCGGGGGTAAATCTTACGGTAACTACCACTTCCACTCCGGCCACACCTTGTGGTGGTACAGGCGGAAGTATCAACGTTACTGCTTCAGGAAGCACGGGTTTCAACTACAGTATCAATGGTATCAATTTCCAGCCTTCCAATTCATTTACCAATGTACCTGCAGGTAATGTCAACGTCACTGTAAAAGATGCTAATGGTTGTATGCAAACTGCGGGCGTTGTTGTTGGCGCAACAGCAGCAGGACCTTTATTCAGTGCGGTGCGTTCCATTATTCAAAACAACTGTGTGAGCTGCCATAATGCAAATATTCAAAATGGAGGCATGAACTGGGCGGTAGAGTGTAATATCGTAACGAGCAGGGACCGTATAAAAGTCAGGGCAGTTGACCAGGCCGGGACAGCCAGTCAGATGCCACCACCGCCGGGAGGTTCATTATCTGCAACTGAAAAACAAAAAATTATCGACTGGATCAACGCAGGTGGCGGTTATAGTAATTAATTTTTGTTTCCCCACCGGAAGGTTTCACTGGTTAAACCAGTGAGGTCAATGATTCGATCCACTACAGTGGCTGCTGCTTTTTCAATAGTTTCAGGCCGGCTGTAAAAGGAGGGTGATGCCGGGCATATGATGCCACCAGCCAAAGTGATGGTTTCCATATTCCGGATGTGAACGAGGTTATAAGGCGTATCCCGGATGACACAGATTAACTTCTTCCTTTCCTTTAGCATCACATCCGCACCCCGAGTGATGAGGTCATTCGATATGCCAGCTGCGATCCTTCCGAGTGTTCCCATCGAACAGGGAATAATGATCATACCGTCATAACCTGCTGATCCGGAAGCAAAAGGTGCCATAAAATCTTTAGTGTGAAAATATCGGGCACTGTAATCTCCAAAATTTTGATCACCTAATTCTGTTTGCCACACCAGTTTTGCGTTATCAGTCATTACCACCGAAAGTTCTGCTATCTGATCTTTCAGCGCAGAAAGTTTTTGTAATAATAGTTTGGCATACACTGACCCACTGGCACCGGTAATAGCAACGGCAATTTTTTTCATGCTCAATGAAGTTAGGAAATATAGAGTTGTTTTAATCTGTTGTCCATCACTACTTCCAACCAGAATTGCAAATACATTTTACTATTTTTAAAAATTCAGTAGCATTCTCCGTTGTGAAAAATAAAGTCATTGAACAACTCTATATGTATTGGTTCATGGTATTTCATTCAGATGAATAAAATAAAAAGGAAAATTATCGTTCCCTAATTCCGTTTCAAAAAACCTTGCTTCCGTCTGTATTCTGATTTTTTCCCAACGGTGTATTATTATCACGCAGGTTATGGTATAACCAATTGGTCATTTTATTGTACAAGTGAAAGGTGGTATTGTCAAGCTGTCCGGAAATTCCATGGTTTTTATTTGGGTAATAAGCACTTTCAAAGTCAACATTGCTTTTAACCAGTGATTTTATCATTTCCACGCTGTTCTGGAAATGAACATTGTCATCTGCAGTGCCATGAATCAGTAAATACTTTCCCGTGATTTTGTCCGTAAAATTGATGGGAGAGTTGTCATCATAACCATGGGCATTTTCCTGAGGCGTGCGCATGTACCGCTCCGTATAAATATTATCATAAAAACGCCAGGAAGTTACCGGTGCCACTGCCACTGCTGCTTTGAAAACATCCGCACCCTTGGTGATGGCGAGAGAACTCATAAAACCCCCGTAACTCCATCCCCAGTGACCAATGCGGTTTTTATCCACGAAAGGTAAACTGCCCAAATATTTGGCTGCATCGATCTGGTCTTCAATTTCCAGTTTGCCCAGTTGCAGGTAAGTTTTCTTTTTAAATTCCTCGCCCCTGAAACCTGTTCCAGTATTGTCTACGCTTACCACAATGAAACCATTTTGAGCAAGTAACTGGTGCCACATGCTCACCGCTCCAAAGCGGTTGGCTACCTGTTGTGATCCAGGGCCACCATAATTACAAAATAAAACAGGATATTTCCTTTTACTGTCAAAGCCTGCAGGCTTCAACATCCAGCCATTCAACGTGTCGCCTTTTGAATTAGGAACCCGGATGAATTCAGTTTTACCCAATGCATATTGTTCCAGTACGCTTTTGAGTTTGGCACTTTCATTTGTAACCTTAATTTGTACAGCGGTGATGGATTTTTTGGATTTGCTGATATCAAACAAAGTAACTACCTGCGGCGTATTGATGTTGGAATAATAGTCGTAGAACTGCGTAAAGTCTTTATTGAGTTCTGTACGGTGCCAGCCGCTTCCTCTGGTGAGCTGGTAAGTCGTTTTGCCTTCGAGGTCACTTACAAAAAGATTTCTGTCCAGGGGTGTGGGGTAGGCCAATGTATAATATACCAGGTTGTTTTTTTCATCCAGTGCATCCACGCTGGCCAGGTCATATTTCATTTTACTTACCTGAACTTTCTTTTTCCCGTCCATGCTATACAGGTATAACTGATTGTATCCGTTTTTTTCACTGGAGAAAAGGAAGTTCTTTCCGTCTTTCAAAAACCACCAGTCGTCAGTGATGTCCACGTAGTATTTATTTTGCTCCTCGTACATAGTTTCCAGGTTGCCGGTGGCGGCATCTGTGAGTAATAGTTTAAGGTCATCCTGGTGACGGTTCATCCAGAATATAACCAGTTTATTGTCCACAGGGGTCCATTTGATACGGGGTATATAGATGTCCCCCTGCAGGTATTTGGCTTTTATGTCCTGTCCGTTGGTAACATTATAAATATGGATATCCACTTTGGAATTTTCCTCGCCAGCTTTGGGGTATTTATAACTGTATTGTTGGTTATAGGAATTGTCAAATACCGTGAATTCATATTCTTTCACCTTACTCTCATCAAATTTGTAATAGGCGATATAAGTACTATTCGGGCTCCATTCAAAGGCTCTTGTAAATTCGAATTCTTCCTCGTATACCCAGTCACAGTTGCCATTGATGATCTGATTCCATTTTCCATCTGTAGTAACTGCTGTTGTTTTTCCCGCGACAAGATCATATACATACAGGTTGTTGTCATACACATAAGCAAATTTGCTGCCATCGGGTGAAAAGGTGGGATGTAACACCTTCCCCTTGTCCAGCAGGATGGTTTTTTTGGAAGCTACATCATAAATAAAAACAGCTGCTTTGGAAGACCGCCTGTAAATCGGTTCCCGTCCATTAAAAAACAGGATTCTTTTCCTGTCGCTGCTGACCATGAAATCCTTGGTGTCAATTTTTTTACCCGAGGTATCGGTTACATCCTTCGGATCAAAAAGGCTGTCATCAGTTTGAGTAATGAAACCAGGAGTAAATTCACCCCTAAATACAGCTTTCTTATAGATGTCTTCCAGAGTGATCTGTTTTTTTTGCGCAGAAGCAAGAAGCGGGAGGAAAAAAATTACAAGAATAAGTTTTTTCATGTGTATTGATTTGCGGTAAAATGACTTCATTGTATCAGCCTGTTTGAACAAGCATGGATCTCTGAACAGAGGATAAAAAGAGCAGATGCACTCAAAATATTTTGAAAAAGGTGTGTGAACTGCATCTGTTACCTTTCCAGTATCAGTGATGTGATTTACAAAAAAATAGTGAAGCTGGGAATCCACCTGAGCAAAAAAATTATTTCGTTTTCTTGGAAATCTTGGGCTTCATCTGAAAATACTCAAATCTTTTGGCGCTGTATTCAGCCATGTCAGGAATCGTATCAATTTTATAAGCCCCGCTGTCCAGTTTTTTCTTGGTTTCATCAAAAGCTTCGAGTGTTTCATTAATATCAGCATCAGTGTGGGCGGCCGTTGGAATTAACCTATAAATAATATGGCCTTTTGGAATGACTGGGTACACCACCACCGATGCGAAGATGCCATAGTTTTCCCTGAGGTCCATGACCATGGCAGTAGCTTCCTCCACACCACCCTTCATGTAAACGGGTGTCACTGGCGTATCCGTTTTGCCGATGTCAAATCCTTTTTCTTTCAATCCATTCTGCAGTTTGGTGGCATTCTCCCAGAGTTTGTCTTTTAATTCAGGTTTGATCCGAAGAAGCTCTAGACGTTTCAGGTTTCCGATAATCACCGGCATGGGCAGGCTCTTGGCAAAAATCTGACTGCGGATATTCCACCGGATATAATCAATGATGCTTTTATCGCCGGCTACAAAAGCACCGATGGAAGCCATGGACTTGGCAAAGGTGGAAAAATAAAGGTCAATGTGTTCCTGAACACCTTGTTCTTCGCCGGCTCCCGCTCCTGTTTTACCCAGGGTTCCAAATCCATGGGCATCATCTACGAGCAACCTGAAATTATATTTATTTTTCAATGCAAGAATCTCTTTGAGTTTGCCCTGGTCGCCCGCCATTCCAAATACACCTTCCGTAATGACAAGAATGCCGCCGGCACCTTGTTTTTCTATCAATTGTTGCGACCTCTCCAGTTGCTTCTCGAAATCTTCTAAATCATTGTGTTTGAAAACATACCTGTGTCCGGGATGCAAGCGGACGCCATCTATGATACAAGCATGGCTTTCCGCATCATAAACAATAACGTCGTGCCGGCTGCACAGGGTGTCTACAATACTCACCATCCCCTGGTAGCCGTAATTCAAAAGCAGGGCGTCTTCCTTACCTTCAAAATCCGCCAGCTCGCTCTCCAGTTGTTCATGAAGGGTGGTATTACCGCTCATCATTCTGGCGCCCATAGGCGTGGCCAAACCATATTCCCTGGCAGCATCTGAATCAGCTTTGCGAACTTCAGGATGATTAGCGAGACCCAGGTAATTATTCAGACTCCAGACGATCACGTCTTTACCTCTAAATTTCATACGGCTGCCAATTTCCCCTTCCAATTTTGGGAAAGCAAAGTAACCATAAGCCTTCTCCCGGTGTTGGCCAAGCGGACCGTAATTTTTCACTAGCCTTTCAAAAAGATCTGCCATATTCGAATGTAGGTTTTATTATCTAACATCACATTTCAGGAATGTCGCAAAAATAATGATTTCACAGCAACAGATCGGTTGATTAGATGAGAGAAATCAGGTTTGATGCGGGTCTTATTCATACAAAAAGTAATAAGTACAGATGATAGCTCGAAGCCGTTATCCGCTGATCTTTTTTACTTCGGGGCCATGGCTCCCTTACATGTCCAACGAACGGCTGCCTCGCTTACCGGTGCTACCTGCCATATTGCTGACAGCCAGGTGTTTTTATTTGATGAATTTTACATGAGCGTGAGCTTCTTTTACCTGCTTCCCCTACTTTTAACATTCAAAATTCAAGGATGAGGAAAAGCTTATTAATTATTTTGATTTTATCAGGTGTTCTGGCATCAGCCCAAAAGGTCCAACGGCCAAAGCTTGTAGTGGGTATGGTGATCGACCAGATGCGATGGGACTTTTTATACCGATTTAATGAACGCTTTGGTAACGGCGGTTTCAAACGTTTATTGAAGGAAGGGGTCAGCTGTGAAAATACCTACATTCCATATACTCCTAGTTATACGGCAGCAGGACATGCCTGTATCTATACAGGAAGTGTACCTGCTTTAAATGGAATGATAGGGAACAACTGGTTTGAAAGGGATCAGAAAAAACTGGTCTATTGCACAGACGATACCGTACAAACAGTAGGGAGCAATTCCATCGCGGGGAAAATGTCGCCTGTAAAATTATGGAGCACCACCATTACGGATGAACTTCGGCTGGCTACTAATTTCCAAAACAAAACCATCGCCATTGCCCTAAAGGATAGGGGATCTATTCTTCCCGGGGGACATACATCCAACGCTTCTTACTGGTTTGATAATGCCAGTGCCGGATGGATCACCAGCACTTTTTATATGAATGCTTTGCCGGCCTGGGTAAAAAAGTTCAATGACAAAAAGCTTCCAGATCAATACCTCGCGCAAAACTGGAACACGCTGTATCCTCTTTCCACCTATGAACAAAGTACACCCGATAGCAATGCTTTTGAAAATAATCTGACAGGAGAAGACCGCACTTTCCCTCACCTCACCTCCGCTATCACAACTGGTAAATATGATGCCTTCCGTGCCACACCTTTTGGAGATACCTACACGTTTGAAATGGCAAAAGCCGCCATTGAAAATGAAAAAATGGGAAAAGGAAGCAGTACTGATTTCCTTGCATTGAGTCTTTCTTCTCCTGACTATATTGGTCACACTTTTGGTCCTAACTCTATTGAAATTGAAGATGAGTACCTGCGTTTAGACCAGCAGCTGTCCATATTTCTGAATTACCTGGATGTCACTATCGGTAAAGGCCAGTACCTTATTTTTTTAACAGCGGACCATGGCGTAGCCAACAACCCTGTTTTTCTGACCGACAGAAAAATTCCTGCAGGCTCGTTCAACATGGCTGCTTTCAGGCACCAGTTAGACGACAGCCTGGAAAAATTATTTATGGTGAAGTCGCTGATCACCCAAACCATCAATTACCAGTTTTACCTGGATGATGAGTTGATCAAGCTGCATGGTCTTGACAAAAAAAAGATCAAGGATTATATCATCAGTTCGCTCCTGCGTCAACCTGCAGTCGCCAGCGCTGTGGATCTTTCAGACCTTACGAACACTACTTTACAGGAAAGGACAAAATGGATGCTCACTAATGGATACAATGCGAAATTGAGTGGTGACATTCAGTTCCTGCTGAAACCCCAATGGCTGGAAAGCTGGTTACTTGGAACGACGCATGGTTCCTGGAATCCCTATGACACACACATTCCATTGTTATGGTTTGGTTGGCATGTAAAACAAGGTGCGGTCCACCGGGAAGTTTATATGAATGATATTGCGCCCACCCTGGCAACATTTCTTCATATACAGGCACCTGGTGCGTCTACCGGCAAGGTCATTACGGAACTGTTTGGTGATCACTAACAGCATGGGTTTACAGGAAACAGGTTGGAAATCTTCAGGCAGGTTTTCTCAACTGCGAGGAGATGGCTGCAATATGATGGTCATCATGTTCGGCAATAAAGTAAAGCGCATCCACCAGACGCATAGGCTGTTGTAGCCTTGGGTGAATGGAGGTTTTTTCCAGGGTGGTAACATCCATATCATAGACCACTTCCAGCATCTTTTGCCTGGCTGTGGTAAATAGTTCTACGAGTTCCTTTAAAGGTCGCTCATTATGCCCTGCATTTTCTGTTCTTGAATTAGTCAGGTCAGCAGCAGTGAGGACTGTTTTCTGTTCAATGAAATCATTCATTCTTTTAAACCATAATGGTTCCAGGTCGCAAAGGTGTCCAACCTGTTCATTTACTGACCATCCCTTTTTTCGAACCCTGCATGCTTCCTCATCAGCGTTGGAAAGTAACGTGTACAATCTGAAAATGCTTCCTTCAAGCCGGCTGAATATTACTGGGAATAATCCAACCTGAAAATTAAAATCGAATTTTCTTTCAAACCAGGGTGTTTGGGAAATCATATTTTAAAATAATAGTTATTCAGAAGCCAGTTGTTTAAAATAACGTGCGTTCCTGAGCGCAGCCAGCGAAGCAGTATTGTTGAAATAAATATAGGCTGTTTCCACTTGTTGATCCTGATTGACCTGGGCAAAAATTTTTTCCAGAAAGGGTTCATCGTATTCCGAATAAAAAAGTTTGGGAACGCCATGAAAACGGTAATAACTGATATCGGTATTGATGACTGCATCATCGTAAGGGATCTTTGGAAAACTAACACCACAAAAACTAACGTTGTTTTTTTTTAAAATAGATTGTACATCTTTTCTCCACCAGCTTTCATGCCTGAATTCTATCACATTATTGAATGAAGCATCAAGTTGTTTAAGAACACGTTCCAGTTTTTCTTCCGAATAAGAAAATTGGGGCGGCAGTTGTGTCAACACGCAACCTAGTTTCTGCCCCAACCCTTCTTTCAAAAGTTGGTAAAAGTCCTCCATCATTTTTTCCGTGTCTACAAATTTTTTGAAATGTGTGATGGACCTGGGTACTTTAGAAGAAAAATTAAATCCTTCAGGTGCCTGATCGTGCCAGGCAGTCAATGATTTTAATGTAGGAAACCTGTAAAAAGTTACATTCAGTTCAAGGGTATCGAAATGACGGGCGTAATAGTCGAACCACTTTCTTTGAGCAAGGCCTTTGGGATAAAATACTTCTTTCCACTCTTTGTAATGAAATCCGGAACAGCCAATACGCCATTTCTTTTTCATGCACCACGTACAAAAATTTGATGCCAACCCTCAGGCAGGAAGTAAAATGGTAAAAACCGCCCCTTTGCCTGGCAGGCTGCTTGCATAAATAATGCCGCCATGGTGTTCTACGATTTTTTTACAGATGGCGAGGCCTATACCAGAACCTTCGTATTCACTTCTTCCATGCAAACGTTGAAAGATCGCGAATATCTTGCCGGAATATTCCATTTCAAAACCGATTCCATTATCAGAAAGTTCAATCACGTGGTATTGCTGGGCTTGCGTGAGCTGAAATTTAGTAAGTTCCTGTGGCAGCACCAGCGAATGTTTGATAGTTATTACCGGTTGTACCCCCTGTTGAACAAATTTGAGCGAATTACTCAGGAGGTTTTGAAATAACTGCCGGATCTGGGAAGGAATAATCCTTGCTACAGGAAGCCGGTCCGCCTTGATGATCGCATTTTTCTGGTCTATGGGATACTCGAGGGTCTGCAATGTTTCATCCAGGATTTCCTGGAGGCTATGTTGTTCAAAAGAAGTATTACCAGTGATCATTGATATGGACAGGAGGTCACTGATCATGGTTTGCATCCGGTAAGAGGCGTCTACAATCTTCTGCAGGTAAATCTTTCCTTCAGGAGCCAGGCTGTTGATTTGACTGGCGATCAGGCGATCCCCGAAGGTGGAAATTTTGCGCAGCGGTTCTTTAAGATCATGGCTAGCCACGTAGGCAAACTCTTCGAGGCTTGCATTGGACTGTTCTAGGAGCAGTGTATTTTGTAAAATGGTTTTTTCCATTTCTTTCCTCAGGTTAATGTCAAGGGCAGTACCCAGGATTTGAAGTAGGTTACCCTGTGCATCTTTTTTAAAAACTATTTCTCTCACCAGCAGCCACCTCCATTCTCCATCCTTGTGCTTCATCCTGCATTCGTACTGTATCATGTTACTGTCCTGGTTCTTCATTGGATTTCCCTGTTTTCTTGCCGGTAACATATGGAAATCCTCTGGGTGATACAGCATGGAGGTTACTTGTTCACCTGCCTCCAGGATCTCTTCGGGCAAATAACCCAGAACAAAATATATTTCGCGGTTGATGTATTGGATACTTTGAGCATTGACGTCATACAGATATAATATGGTAGGGGAGGCATCGGCGATCTGCTGGATAAAATGCTCTTGTTCCTTGATCTTCACGCCTGCCTGAACCTGCTCTGTTACATCCAGGGAAATATTGAGTACATGTTCAACTTTACCTTTGCTGTCGCGGTCGAAAATAGTACCATACGTATGGAACCATCGGTAATTTCCATTTTTGTGACGCATCCGGTAAGTAAATTCTATGATCGTGTCATTTTTATCTGGGTTTAAATTCAATTCCTGTAAAGTGTCTGCATTTTTCTGTGTCATATCCGCCATATCATCAGGGTGTATGATCTCCGCGAAGAAGGCCACACCTTTTTCCATTACCTCCTGGGTGGGATAACCTAGCATTTTTTCCAATCCCTCGCTGATAAAAACATATTGTCCTGTATTGATGTTGTAGGAAGCAATAATGGAAGGGGTGGCATCGGTAATCTTTCTGATAAAGGTTTGGTTTTCCTTTAGTTCCTGCTGTATCCTGTAATCTTCTGTAATATCCTGGGAAGTGCCGATCATCCGAACTGCCTGCCCATTATTATTGTAAATAAATTCACCTTTCCGGTGTATCGTTTTGGTTTTTCCATTTTTCAAATAGATTTTGTGTATCCTGTCATAGAGTTTTTTTTCATTCCTGCAGGATTCATAATAAGCATCAGTTTCTTCTCTTTCAGACGGGTGCAGGAAAGAAAGCCATTTCTCGAAATTGATTGGCTCGTTTTTGTCCAGCCCGAAAATTTTATACGTCTCATCCGACCACGTCACCTCCTGTGTTTCCATATCCATCGTCCAATTACCTAGATGGGCAAGACTTTGGGCCTGCTGCGACAACCTTTCGCTTTCCTGGAGGCGGTCAATAAGAGTTTGTCTTTCGGTTATATCCTGTGCGGTTCCAATCAGCATGTACGCTTTGTTATTCTCATCTGTTTTAACTTCCCCTGTGGCAAACACCACCCTTACTTCACCATTCTTTCTCAATAGTTTGTGAGTATATTCCCAGGACTCATTGGCATCGAGGGCATGTTGCACCTGCTGAATAACCTTTTGTTTGTCATCAGGATGGATGCACGACAGGTATTTTTCATAAGTTAACTTTTCTGAATCTTTCTCTATTCCATAAATGTTATACAGTTCATCAGACCATTCAATCTCATTGCGTTGGATATCCCAGCTCCAGTTACCTACGTGGGTCAGGGCCTGTGCCTGTTTGTACAAAGATTCACTATAACGAAGTTGGTCGATCAGCTCTTGCTTTTCGGTAATGTCTTTTTCAGTACCAATCACCATCACTGGATTTCCCTTATCATCATGCTGAACCTGTGCTACCGAATGCAGGATTTTGACCTGACCATTGGCAGCAATGATTCTAAAGGTATAATCCAGAAATTTTTCAGTGTATATTTTATCCGTTCCTTGGCGTATTTCTTCGCGGTCGTCGGGATGAATAAAGGAAAGAAATCGCTGTATGGTCATATTTTCCTCACCGGGTTCTATTCCATAAATCCTGGAAAGGTGGTCGGTCCATTCCAGCTTGTCGTTGAGAATGTCCCAACTCCAGGTGCCCATGTTTGCCAGTTCTTCGGCTTGTTTGAAAACAGAATCACTTTGCTTTAACTTCCTGAACAATTGTTGTCTTTCCGTAACATCCTGTACGGTACCAAGCACCATATAAGCTTTTCCCTCGTTGTTGTCCAGTACATTCCCCCTAGCATGAAGAATTTTCAAAGAGTTGTTGCTGGTAATAATCCGGTAAAAAAAATCAAATGGAGTTTTGGTTTGAACGGATGCAGCCGTAATTTCTCTAATTTCCAGAACATCATCAGGATGATTGAGTTGTTGCGCCAGCTCGAAATTGATTTGAATACTTCCAGGTTCCAGTTCATAGATCCTGTAAAGCTCGTCGGACCATTGCAACTCATTGGTTTGTAAGTTCCAGGTATAACTTCCAAGATGTGTCAGTGCTTCTGCCTGTTCATGAAGCTGCTGCTTTTCAAGCAGAGCCATGGCAAATTGTTGTTCCTTGTCCACATTGAGGGTGATTCCAATGGTTTGAATCACTTTATTGTGCTCGTCTCTTTTAAAAACCGATTCATAATTACTCAACCATTTGTAACCCCCTGACCTGTCCTTGATCCTATAGGTAACTACCTTGATTTCCCCGTCGGAAGTATTTTCCAGGTTGTCAAGGTGCTCTTGCAACTTTTTCTGGTCTTCCGGATGTAAAAGCTGAGGGATTGCGTCATGTCCCAGTTCATTCAGCGCGCTTTCATCATATCCGATCACCTCATCCAGCTTATTGTTGGTATAAATACTTTTATAATTCTTGACATCAAACACATACACCGCACCGGGAATGGTTTGATTTACTTTTTCAATGATCAGATTATCTTCAATAATCTTTTGCTGAAGCAGGTTGATGTAGGTATTGGTTAGATCTGTTTCAGAAACTGAGAGGAACAGATCAATTTCATTGATCAGTTCCAGTAT
>JANLYU010000046.1:0-6726 GCA_031365785.1 Flavisolibacter sp.
TCTTTTGCTTGCTCAAAAGAAAGAACATTATAATTTTTATTAAACATCATCAGAGAACCGTCAGGGAAAGAAATTTTGTTATGACTTTGTATTTATATCAACTTGTCATCCCGACGAAGGAGGGATCTTTGGTTCGACCTATTGCAGGATTGAATAAAGAAGGATAAGTCCGTGCATCCTAATTGATTTCGAAAGCTGCCTTACTCTTAGCCTCAGATCCCTCCTTTCAGTCGGGATGACAAAGCGGAAATGCGTCGGGATGACAATTGAAAGTAGTATGACTAGGCAGAAGATCGTCGGGATGAAAAGCCAGAAGATCGTCGGAATGACAATGGCATAAGATAATCTGGATGAAAAGGCAAAAGATGATGTGGATGACAAGGCAAAAGATCATCGGGATGACAAGGCAAAGATTTGTCGCGATGACCTAGACTACTTCATTAGTTAGAAAAGAAAAAATTACCATTATTCCCCCCCTCAAACCTGGGATTAACAAAATTATTTAGCTTGGAACCAAAGCGGTAAGAAACTCCAAAAAAAGTAAAGTAATTATAATTGGTAGCAAGCTGACGCTGCCGGGTTAGCACCTGCTGCAAATTAGCCTGCCCCTTCGGAAGGTAAATCTGGTCGCGCTGGTAACTTCCAAAAACAAAAACATTAAACGACAACCCACCGGTGATCCTCACATTAACTCCCCCTCCCAAACCCACATTGTAATATTTGGGATGATTGAAATAACTGTGGGAATTGGCAGATAGGTTGATCGTCCCCCACTTCTGGTTGAAGGAAAGTGCCGCGTCCAGCCCCTGCCCCACTAATGATTCAGCGGTTTTTAAATACAAGGTGGTATCAAAATAAGTTACGTGGCCTACATCAATTCCATACTTCATGGTAAATAATTTATTGTTCACCTGCGAATAAGGGTAAACATTATACTCGATGGCTGGCTTTAGTAATACCCTTAACTTGTAATTGGTAAACGTACTTCTCAATACATCTACATCATACCCCAGTGACCAGTGGTTGGAAAGGCTTTTGACCACCTGATGGGAAAAATCATAATTATAATTCTTCACCTCAATTTTAGTAATCCCGTTTACATCATCTCCAAACTCATAGGTGTTCTTATTTTTTCCTGCCATCACGCTGAAACGGATCTTCAATTTGTCAGTGATCCGGTTAGCTGATAAGTTTCCACTCAGCCGTGAGCCTTTATACACCTGGTCCGCATTCAGGCTTCCATTGGTACTGACATTATAGACCCAGTAATTCCACTTGTCGGTGGTAGGAGTAGTCTTGCTGAGGGAATCGCCCTTCCCGTTTTGCTTCAGGTCAATGGTAATGTTTTCTATACCTGCTGTTTGCGCAATGAACGGCACCAGGCCGAGCCGGAGGTATTTAATCAGCGAATTCCTGACTTCAAAATCAGTGCTGTTGGGTTTCACGGAATAACGCAGCGTATCTTTTCTGTCTTTAAAACTGTTTTGCCCGAAAAATATCATCTGGTACTGGCTGCCCCCACCGCCATTGTTCTGCTGCGTGATGAGCACATGAACATCCGCTGCTTTATAATCCAATACATAATTCACCAGGTTGATCTCTGTTTTAATGAAGTTCATATCACAGTAAGAATTGCTGCAGTCAATGAACACATTCAATTTTTCCTTTTGAAGACCCTGCGCCTGGCAAAACATAAGGCTGGTACCCAATAGAAAGATCGTCCCTAACAGCCTTGAAATAACAGTTGGTTGGTGAAGCATATCGTTGGTTTAAGCAGGAAATAAAATTGAAAGTAGGACGATGATGTTATAATTTGTTGTTAAACCCAATGCTACTCATCTATTTTTGATATAAGGCTTTTATTGATGCATGAAGTGCATCAAACGGCATACGAACGGACAACCCTTCCCAAAACAACTCCAGTCAATGAAATCTTTTTGCAACTTTTAAGCGGAAACCATATTCACCACCAGTAAAATTGTAAACTAGCTATGTAAAGGATAAACATGATAAAAATAGTAGCAGTAAAGTCATTAGTAAAGTACCTTCTTACATTTGTATATGAAAATTGCCACCTATAATGTCAATGGGGTCAATGGACGCCTGCCGGTTTTACTCCGTTGGCTGGAAGAAACTTCACCTGATGTGGTGTGTCTGCAGGAATTGAAGGCGCCACAGGAAAAATTTCCCGAAAAAGCGATCGAAGATGCAGGCTATCTTGCTATCTGGCATGGACAAAAAAGCTGGAATGGAGTGGCTATTTTATCTCGGCTCGGTCCACCCAAGGAAATCCGGCGGGTCTTACCCGGAGATCCGGAAGATGAACACAGCCGCTACATAGAAGCTCAGATCAACGATATTTTGGTGGGCTGTCTGTATCTGCCCAATGGTAATCCTGCACCCGGTCCCAAGCTCGAATATAAATTACGGTGGTTTGAAAGGCTGACTCAGCATGCAGCTGAACTTTTATCTTCCAAAAAGCCGGTGGTACTTACGGGAGACTTTAATGTAATGCCTACAGAGCTGGATGTATACAAGCCCGAAAGATGGGTGGACGATGCTTTGTTCCGGCCGGAAGTTCGTGCCGCATTCAAAAAACTGGTGGCACAAGGTTGGACCGATGCCCTCCGGACCCTGCATCCCAATGAAATCATCTATACCTTCTGGGATTATTTCAGGAATGCCTACGGAAGGAACGCAGGGTTAAGGATCGACCATTTCCTTCTGAGTCCTCAACTCAAAAAAAGGCTCGTCGCAGCTGAAGTGAATAAAGATGTACGGGGGTGGGAAAAAAGCAGCGACCATGCGCCGGTGTGGATAGAGCTGACTGAAAAATAAAAATAAATCAATCAATGTAACTCCGATCTACGCTGTATAAATAATCTATGACTTTAAATGTAGGTTGGAGGTATATGATTTCATGATAACGGCTATTCATTGCTTATTGTCTCCTTGTAATAGTCAGATTATTTGCTTCAAAATATACTCAAGATTGATTCATAGTTTTACTATTCTCACTAAATTTGTTTCATTAGATCAACATTGGTTTTATTAACGGAACCTTCCTAAAAGTCTCTACAATCAAACCATTGCGCGTATTTTTTTAGAATGATCCATGATGAATTTTTTATTTAAAAAAATACGCCTCTTTAAAAAGGAAATACCAGTGATGGTGCTGATCTGGTTTGGAATGGCACTGATCGCCGCCCTTGTCCAGCTTTCCACGCATTCGTATAGAAATTACCTGATTTATAAAGGAGTTTTTTGGCACCTCATTAGTCGGCAAAACCTGTTTGCTGAATATCCCAATGAATACCTCGATACCAATCATTATGGTCCTGCTTTTAGTTTATTCATCGCCCCATTTGCACTACTACCCGACAGGCTGGGTTTAGTTCTATGGTGCCTGGCCAACGCCTGGATGCTTCAATATGCCATCCGGAAACTGCCAGTAGGGGAAACTCAACAATTAATGATCCTGGCCATTGCTGCCATTGAAATGATGACCGCTACGCACAATGTGCAGTTCAATACCATGCTTACCAGCTGGATCGTTCTGGCTTTCATACTGGTGGAAAACAAAAAAGATTTCTGGGCCTGCTTATTCATTGCCGCTGGCTTCTTTGTGAAATTATATGGCATTGGTGCGATCTTGTTCTTTTTGTTTTCCAAGGATAAAATAAAATTCATCGGATCTTTTATTTTCTGGTGCATGATTTTGTTTTGTCTACCCATGCTATTTTCTTCTCCTTCCTTTGTCGTACACAGCTATTCCGACTGGTACCATAGCCTGGTTGATAAAAACATAAAGAATGAAGACGTGATGGCGTCTGGTGGATGGCAGGATATTTCTGTGATGGGAATGATCAGAAGGATCACCCACCATCCATATTTCAATAATTTGTATGTGCTTCTCCCGGCAACTTTTTTAATCCTGACTCCCCTTGTCCGCCTGAAGCAATATCATTTTATCGCTTTTCGGCTGAGTTATCTTGCTATCATCCTCATCAGTGTGGTCATCTTCAGCTCTTCGGCCGAATCTTCTACGTATGTGTTACCCATGACGGGTGTGGGCATCTGGTATGTTTTGAACAGAGAACACCGGGCCAGCCATTACTTACTGGGTTTTGCCATGGTACTGACCAGCTTATCTTCCACTGATTTTGTTCCCCGGAAATGGAACCACCTGGTTCGCCGGTTTTCTTTAAAAGCACTACCTTGTTTTTTTGTTTGGCTTTGGTTAATCAGGGATGTTTTCATAAAAGATTTTTCTCATTCAATCCAACCAGTCCATGAAGCAGGTTGATATCATAGTGCCGATTTATAATGAAGAAGAAAACATTTTGACTCTTTACCAGGAAGTGAAAGAGGTTTTCAGTGTTCTGGATTATAATTACCAACTCACCTTCATCGATGATGGCAGTACAGATCAAAGCCTGCCTGTATTACGCCACCTGAAAGCACAGGACCCGCTCATTCATTATATTTCTTTCAGCCGCAACTTCGGCCACCAGAATGCATTGAAGGCAGGTATGGACCAGTCTACAGGTGATTGTGTAATTACCCTGGATGGTGACCTGCAGCATCCTCCCGAACTCATTCCTACATTATTAAAATATTGGGAAGAAGGTTATGATGTGGTATACACTCTCCGTTCTGAAAACGAAAAAGAAGTTGGTTTTTTTAAGCGGATTTCTTCCCGGCTATTCTACCGCCTTTTGAATCGCCTGGCTGACCTGGAAATGGAAAAAGGATCAGCCGACTTCCGCCTGATCAATAAAAAGGTCGTGCGCATCCTTCAGGGTTTGGAAGAACATGAATTATTTTTCCGCGGTTTGGTAAAATGGGTGGGGTTCCGGCAGGTAGGCATCAGTTATGAACCAAGGCTACGGACGTCGGGACAATCAAAATATACGTTTCTAAAAATGATGCGCTTTGCTATTCAGGGCATCACCTCCTTTAGTACAAAGCCCCTGTACCTCGCCGCTTACCTTGGTATTATCTTTTCACTCTTTTCGGTTTTGTATGTTCCTTATGCACTGATCAGTTATTTCTTCGGCCATGCCATCAGCGGCTGGACATCCGTGATCATGATCATGACATTTTTCGGTGGTTTGCAGCTGTGTATTTTAGGAATCATTGGGTTGTACCTTGGTAAAGTGTTTACACAGGCGAAAAATCGACCACTTTATATCATCAAGGAATGAACCATAAAAAAAGGCCTTTCATTCTGCTGAGTTTTGATGTGGAAGAATTTGATATGCCTCTTGAATATGGTCAGGATGTCCCCGAACAAGAACAGCTCGAAACCGGATACCAGGGCCTGGAAACTTTGATGGAGGTGATCGCCCCTTTCCATATTTCCGCTACTTTTTTTACCACGGCCAACTTTGCACAACATTACCCGGATGCCATTCGGAAGCTTAGTGAACAACATGAAGTGGCTTCGCACACTTTTTATCATGGGCATTTTGCAACCAGTGACCTGTTGAATTCCAGGCTTGTGCTCGAAGAGATCACGGGTAAAAAAATAACAGGACTACGGATGCCCAGGATGAAAGAGATCTCTATGACCGATGTAGCGGCAGCGGGCTACAGCTATGACGCTTCGATGCATCCCACCTGGCTTCCCGGCAGGTACAACCACCTTAAAGCGTCGCGGACTACCTTTGTAGAAAAGGGCATTACGAGAATCCCTGCTTCTGTCACGCCCCATTTTCGACTTCCTTTATTCTGGCTCACTTTCAAAAATATTTCCTATTCCATTTACCGTCAATTTGTTTTACAAACACTTAAAAATGACGGATATGTTTGCCTCTATTTCCATCCATGGGAATTCATCAACCTCGATCCATACAAGATACCTGCGTTCACCAGGAGACACGCCGGATTTGAATTACAAAAAAGGTTATCACAACTGCTGAAGGACCTGCAGGAATGGGGTGATTGTATCACGATGCAGCAATACGTCAGTGAGTTGGGAAAATAGCCTCTGGGTCTAATGGCTGTACCCAACATTTATTACCCAACCACCTTCTTTAGCAAAAAATCGCATTACCTTTCAGTGAAGAAACTGAATCGTAGAAGTATCCTTCATGATTTCCTGACAAGCTCAAGGTGCCTTTACCAAATTAATACGAGAGAACTAAATATCTGGCATCTAGAATGTTGTGGATATGGATCCATGGCTATCCTATGAAACCTCAGCTTATCCATCATTCTACAGTAATCATCTAACCTGTGTAACACATTTTATAAATCCAAGGGTGAATTGTAATAGTTGACCAGGGAAGATGGTCTGTATCTACATCCAGAATTAAGGTTCCTCACCAACCACCACTTCACAGCGACATACATAAACATTAGAATACAATTTTCATTCTATTTAAAAAAGCATCATGAAAAAAATAATCCTTCATGCCGGATGTTTCATCCTTTTGCATTTGCACCTTTCTGCTCAGCAAATACACCTGAATTCACTACAACATACTATTCGTTGGTTGGATGAAACCCGCTTTCCAAATTATGTATCCATGGATACTACCCGTGATTATATTTTACTTGAAACTGGTGCAGCCTTAAAGAAACATTTCAACCTGACTGACGTAACCCTACCCTCAGGTATAGACTATCATGCCATTATCATGTTTGGATAAGCCAGCCTGCACCAACCTGATAATTCCTCTTCATCTCAGGATTACAATGTATCCCTGCTTTCCTTTCTCA
>JANLYU010000102.1:0-7845 GCA_031365785.1 Flavisolibacter sp.
TGATGATATTGATCACGTAAAAAACTACTACTGTGATCGCTGGAAAAGCTTGCTGCAACCTGCTGCTAAGCCCTTCTACTAATGCAGTTACTGCCAACGATACCAATAAAATAAAACCCAGACTGCCGATTACCCCAAATGAAAGTAACCTGTTTTTTACCAGCTTCAACCATCCTGCTTTAGGACGGGGCTTCAACCCCCAGATGCCATTCATAGAATCCTGGATCTCACCAAAAACAGAAGTAGCACCAATTAATAAAGTAATGACTCCAATGGTAGCCGCCACGCCACCCTTATTGCTTAGAGAGGCATTTTTGATGATTACCTGAATCTGTTTGGCCGCATCACTGCCTATGAGGCCCTGCAAATGGATAAAAATGCTTCCTTCTGCTGCTTCCTTGCCCAAAAAAATACTGCTTAAAAAAATCAGTACCATTAAAAGCGGCCCCATGGAAAAAACTGTATAGTAGGCCAATGAGGCACTCAACTTGGTTATTTTATCATCAGAAAATCCCTTGAATGTGTCTTTTAATGAAGACCAGATCAGGTGAAATGAAAATTTTTTCATCGACAATTTTGTTACTTGCATGCAAAAAGGCCGCCAAGGAGATCATGATGCTCCACTAAAGTTTGGCATTGCTGATATGCCTGTCTCCATCCCTCGTGTTCTTTTTATCAAAATTTTTCTGCAGGGCAGAGGTCAGGTCCACGCCTGTTTGATTGGCAATACAGATCAATACCCATAAAACATCGGCAAGTTCATCAGATAACTCTGACCTAGTGGCGCCCGCCCGGAACGATTGTTCTCCATAAATCCGGCTCATGAGGCTTGCTACTTCCCCTACTTCTTCGGTAAGAATGGCCATATTGGTTAATTCGTTGAAATATCTGACGCCTGTGGAGGTGATCCACGCATCTACCTGTTGCTGCGCTTCCTTAATTAACATGCCTAAAATTAATTACAGTTACCGGTGATGAAGCAGAAATCAAAGACTGGGAATAAAAAAGTACCTGATGGGATTTTTATTTTTAAACATTTATTCCTTCGCTCGGGTATCCATCACAATTGTAACCGGACCATCATTCACCAACTCCACCTTCATATCTGCACCAAATAAGCCCGTCTGTATTCTTTTTCCAAGGTCCTGTTCCAATTGGAGGATCATCGATTCATATACTGGTTGGGCAACCTCAGGTCGGGCAGCAAGGATATAACTGGGACGGTTGCCTTTCCTGGTGGAAGCATGCAAAGTAAACTGGCTTACCAGTAAAATGTCGCCACCCGTTTCCAACAGAGCGTGGTTCATTACACCACCCTCATCGTTAAAAATTCTAAGGTTCACTATTTTTCTGCTCAGCCATTCTATGTCTTCCTTAGTATCCGTATCTGTAATGCCCAGCAACACCAGCAAACCTTTTCCAATGTTGCCTGTTTGTTGTTCCGCTACGGTCACCTGTGCATGGGAAACCCTTTGTATCACTGCCCGCATGGTAACGAATGTAATCAAGAGAAGCGAAATGATAGCAGGTGTGCTTTGATTTGCTGTTCCCTGTTTTTACCTTCGAACTTTGACTCATTATGGATGTAACATCAGAAATTGTTCTTCAAACGACTCGTAGTGGCGGAAAAGGTGGCCAAAATGTAAATAAAGTGGAAACAGCGGTCATTGCAAAGTTCAATATCCCTTCTTCCCGGCTATTGCATGAAGATCAAAAAGCCATGATCCTTCAAAAACTAAGTAATAAAATTAATACCGTTGGTGAACTGGTAGTAAAAGCGCAGACTTTCCGAACCCAATTGGAGAACCGCGCAGCAGCCATTATCAAAGTGAACGAATTGCTGACAGCCGCCCTGAAAAAGAAAAAGATGCGTATCCGCACACGGCCTTCAAAAAAGGACCGGGAGAATAGATTGGAAACAAAGAAACGATCATCAGAAATCAAGCGGGAAAGAAAAAAATTCAGGCCGAAAGACTTGTAGTACTAAATTGTTGATGATTAATATATATCTATGGTTCAACTCAATAAAACATGAGAGTCCATCTTACCCGGTATTTCCTGGTACTTATTTTTTTTGTAGGTGTGGTGTTGATCGCAAGTTGCCTTCATGACAGAATTGCTTCTACCATTCCCATCAAGTTTATAATACCACAAGGATTTCCCTCACCAACCTATTCATTCAACAGCAATCCTTTGACCGAGCAAGGCTTTTTACTAGGACGGAAATTATTCTATGACGGTAGGTTATCTGTTGATGGAAATTATCCCTGTGCGTCCTGTCATCAGCCTGTTGCCGCGTTTACCACCTTCGAGCATGACAGGAGTCATGGGTTTAATAACCACCATACATTACGCAATGCACCTGCACTGTTCAATTTGGCCTGGAATAAAGTATTTAACCAGGACGGCAGTGCGCCCAGCCTTGAATCTATCTATATTGAACATATTACAGAGCCAACAGAAATGGCATCATCCATAGCTGGCGTTATGGGCATGATAAAAGCTGATCCCACTTATAATAAAATGTTCCTCGCTGCATTTGGTGACCATGAAATTACGGCGGATCGTATGTTTAAAGCATTGTCTCAATTCGTTATCAACCTGGTTTCCTCCAATTCGAAATATGATAAAGTAAAAAGCGGCCAGGCCGTGTTTGCGGATGAAGAAATTCAAGGGTACATAGTATTTCAATCAAAGTGTTCGGCTTGCCATACCGAACCACTGTTTACAGATTTTACCTTCCATAATACAGGCTTGCCGATAGATCCCACACTGAATGACTATGGAAGAATGCGGGTTACAGGAAATCGTGCGGATTCTATTAAATTTAGGACGCCCAGTTTGAGGAATCTTGAACTAACTTCTAATTATGGGCATGATGGGAGATTTACATTTCCCAGGGACATGATCCACCATTATGAAAAAAATGTACAGGCCGGACCAACCCTGGATTTGGGGTTGTCAGGTGGCATCCCACTGACTGAAACAGAAGAAAACAATCTTATATTTTTTCTGCGTACACTTTCTGATTCATCATTCATCAACAATCCGCGATTCAAAGAATAATAATAATATTGAAATATTGATAGCAGATTACCTGGTGCAGCAATTACATTTGTTTAGTTTAAAATGAAGTATTGAGTGGATTAAAAAAATTAGCGGGTCAAACGCTGTGGTATGGTGTCAGTTCCATTGCAGCCAGGTTCCTCAATTACCTGCTGACCCCTTACCTCACAGACCCTTCTGTGCTGAAAGGATCTGCATATGGGGAAATGAGCCTGATTTATGCCATCATCCCTTTCCTGAATGTCATTTTCACGTATGGTCTGGAAACTGCGTACTTCAGGTATTCACAAAATAAGGAAAGGGAAAAAGAAGTATTTGATACTGCTATGGTTTCTCTGATCATCAGCACTTGTGTTTTTACATCGGTGCTGATCCTGTTCAATCACCAGCTGGCCACATTCATCGGTATCAAAAATCACCCTGAATACCTGACCTGGAGCGCTTTTATTATTGCATTTGATGCAGTGTCCTCATTGGCATTTGCCAAACTCCGTTTTGAAGGAAAACCTGTAAAATATGCCTCCATCAGGATCGCCGGTATCCTGGTAAATATTGGGCTCACGGTGTTCTTTTTATCTGTTTGCCCTTATCTCCAAAAATCTGATCCCAATAGTTTTATCGGTACTTGGTACAGGAAAGACCTGGGTGTTGGGTATCTTTTAATGGCTAACCTGGTGCAAGCTGGATGTACCATGCTGCTTTTATCAAAAGAATTCTTTTCCTTCAGGTGGAAATTCAATTCAGCCCTCTGGAAAGAAATCATTTTATATTCCTCGCCGCTGATCCTTGCAGGATTTGCAGGCATGATCAATGAAACATTTGACCGGATCATGCTGGTGCGCTGGACCTCTGCACCAACGGATGTGGCGGCCAAGATAGAAGTGGGTATTTACAGTGCCTGTTATAAATTATCCATACTGATTACACTGGCGGTTCAGGCCTTTAAGATGGCTGCCGAGCCGTTTTTCTTTTCCGCAGCGCAGGGCCAGCAACCCCAAAAAACCTATGCGAGGGTAATGAAGTTTTTTGTTATTACACTGTGTTTTATGTTCCTGCTGGTGGTTCTTTTCCTTGATATCTGGAAAAATTTTATACGCAATGAAATATTCTGGAAAGGGCTGGGGGTAGTTCCTATTCTTTTACTGGCCAACATGTTTCTTGGAATTTATTACAACCTGTCCATCTGGTATAAACTATCCAACAAAACCATGGCAGGCGCCTGGATCACCCTATTAGGTGCAGCCATCACCTTAACCATTAATTATTTTTTCATTCCCAGATACAGTTATATGGCGTGCGCATGGGCCACTTTTTTCTGTTATGGAAGTATGATGGTGATTTCTTTTATCTGGGGACAAAAACATTATCGAATACCCTATGCATGGCGTAAACTCGTAGCCTACATGGCGATTGCTGTTGGCTTGTACGGTTTTTACTTGTTATTTAGTGAGTTTGAACTGGGCAAGTGGACGAATCGCGGTTTTGCCATCCTTCTTCTTTCCCTTTTTGCTATGCTGGTGGTCAATGTTGAAAAAAAGGAACTTCAGAAATTTCCTTTCATTGGAAAATATTTTTTACCCCGTATCGCTTAATTGCAGGGGTTTCTTTCCTAAAAACTTGTAACCGGACGGATGCGCAATCCACCTGGGTACAGGTCAGATCATCTTCACAAAGGGATTTGTTTTCATTTCATCACCAATCGTGGTAGTATCTCCGTGGCCGGGATACACCACCACATCAGCAGGTAACGTGTATAGTTTCGTCAGGATACTCTGTTCCAGCAAGTGGAAATCACCTCCCGGTAAATCTGTTCGCCCAACACTTCCCTGAAATAGCACATCTCCGCTGATCAGAAACTTATGTTCCTTGCTGTAGAAGGAAACACTGCCGGGAGAGTGCCCGGGTGTAAACAAAACATGAAATGTTTCTTCACCGATGTGAATGCTGTCGCTTTCTTTGATAAAGGACAATTCACCTTCATAATTCTCAAAAGGCATGTTCCAAAGCTTCCCCGAGGCAGGACCATTTTCAAGCACTACCTGTTCCAGTTGATGAAGATGCAGCACCAGCCCATAGGTTTTTTGGATCAGGCGGTTCCCGAAAATATGGTCCAGGTGGCAGTGAGTATTCAGCAGCAGAATGGGTTTTAGGTCATTATTTTGAATAAACCCCTTCAAGGCTTCTTCTTCGGCAGGAAAATAACAACCCGGATCTATAATACAACAGTCTTTTTGTTCGTTGTATACCACATAAGTGTTCTCCATGACTGGGTTGAAGGTAAATGGTTGAACAGTTAACATACAGATTTTTGTATTTTTAGATGCAATTTACTATCCAAACCGAAAGCTTTATTAATAAGAACCTACCTCATACTTTATGATTAGACTGACTGGCCGAATGATAGGTGCAGCAATTCTTGCTTTTGCATGTACCTCATCCTATGCGCAGGTGAACGCTATTGAATTTGGCAAAAACCGGGTTCAGTTCCAGAAATTCAAATGGAAATATTATCAGACTGAAAATTTCAACACTTATTTCACCCAGGATGGACTGCAACTGGGTAAATATGTTACACAGATTGCTGAACAGGAACTGCCCCAGCTCGAAGAATTTGTTGAATATGGCATGCAGCGAAGGGCCAATATCGCGGTGTATAACAGTTTTGATGAAATGCAGCAATCCAATATCGGACTGGGAATCGATTGGCAGAATACCGGGGGTGTTACCCGTCTTGTCAATAATAAAATGCTGGTTTATTTTGATGGCAACCAGCAACATTTAAGAAAACAGATCAGGCAGGGGATTGCTGGAGTTCTGGTGGCTAATGTGTTGTTTGGGGATGACCTGGGTGAATTCGCGGCTAATCAAACCTTGCTGGATCTTCCCAAATGGCTCACAGACGGATATATAGATTATGTGGCAGAAGAATGGAACACAAGTTTGGACGACCAGTTGAAAAATGCGTTACTGGGTGGTGAGTATAAGAATTTTTACCATTTTGCTTTTGTAAAACCTTTACTGGCAGGACATGCCTTCTGGTATTATATTGGAAATAAGTACGGCAGGACAAAAACGACTTATCTTTTATACCTCTCCAGAATTTATCGAAACCTCAATAGCGCCACCCAGAAAATCGCCAAGAAGAAATTCAAGGAAGTGCTGAAAGATTTCATGGCAGAAGAAACCCAGAAGTATTTCAAGGATATCAAGGGAAGACGCATTGCACCGAGGGGACAATTGTCTGTTTCAGAAGAAATCGGGAAAAAAGATTTCATTCATTTCAATGCCAATCCACAAGCCAGAAGTTTCGCTTATGCAGCGGTCGAATTCAAGCAGGGAAAATATAGTGTAGTCTATCACCCCGATTTTTCGAGCCGTAAAGTTTTATTACAATACGGTGTACGAACACACGAAGATGAAATCAACCCCAATTATCCTTTACTTGCCTGGGACGGAAAAGGAACCCGTCTGGCTGTGGTATATAACGAACAGGGTAAAACAAAACTATTTGTGTATGACATTGTCAACCGCATCAAAACCGTCAAACAGGATCTGCCTATGTTCACACAGATCCAGGACATGAAGTATATGCTGGATGCCAATACACTTATTTTAAGTGCCGTGAAAAGCGGACAGACCGACATCTTTGTTTATAAGATTGACAAACAAACATCAGAACAGATCACCAACGATACTTACGACGACCTGGATGCCAGCTTTGTAGCCTTCCCTGGTAAAACCGGCATCATTTTCTCCAGTAACCGGCCATCTGCTACAGCTGCAAATAATGATACCGCTGTTACTCCGAGACACTATAATATTTTCCTGGTTGACAACTGGAATAAATCGGAATTCAAGCAAATCTCTCAGCTCACCGATGTGCGGTTCGGAAATGCCAGGTTTCCCTCCCAATACAATGTGACCCACTTTACTTTCGTCAGCGATGAAAATGGCATCGGCAACCGTTATGCGGGATTTTTCAAATCAGAAAGGGCTGGGTTGGACACACTGGTTTTTATTGGTGATGAAGTTTTGCGCAACCCCCCGCAAAAAGAAGTCGATAGCGTTTTGAAGGACTGGAGCAAGGAGGATATAGATTCTGTTGGGTATGTTTCTATTACATCTGACTCGGCTTATGTTTTTCCTTTAACCAATTATCAAAGCAGTTTATTGGAAACAAGAACAGCGGGTGACAATACGATGGTCAGTGAAGTTACCCGCCAGGGCGACTTCAAGTTGCTGTACCGGCTGAGAATAGATGAAAATACTTTGCGCAGACGCAATGTTTCTGCTAAGCCCACAGAATACATAAAAAAATTAACTGAACAGGAAAAGATTGCTATGGGCAAGGCAAATATGTATAAGGCCTCCAAAAGCGATACTTCGCAGACACAGGGAGATTTTTTTAATAGTGAATTTCAAAATGAGAAAAAAGATTCTTCACAGTTGGGAAAAGTATTCAATGCGGAAGAAATCATGCCTGATCCGGTATTAAAGAATGCAAAACTGTATGAATACAGGCCTCCAAAGTTTTTTAATGACTACGTGGTCGCCGCCCTCAATAATACCGTGTATGTGGTCAATAAATATCAGCCCTATGAAGGTGGATCAGGCCCTATCAATCCATCGAACGGCAACCAGATCAACGGCCTGATACGGGTGGGTACGGCCGACTTGTTTGAAGATATTAAAGTGTCGGGAGGCTTCAGGATTGCGCCCAACCTGCGCGACAATGATATCCTTTTTGAATTCACCAATTTGAAGAAAAGACTCGACTGG
>JANLYU010000131.1:0-1593 GCA_031365785.1 Flavisolibacter sp.
TTTCAAATTACTAAAAAAATATTAAGAATCCCCATTTTTTACTTATATATCTAACAATTGGAGTGCCAAACGGTTCAAAAATACTTATTACGCATCCTTCTTTTTATAGTTACCTCTTCATGTGGTATGCCTTCACCATTATTTAATTGTTTAAGCCCTTTATCTATGGCTTTTTTTTGTTCATGACTTATTTCATTCCACCAGTCACTTCTTTTGGAAGCATCAAATAAATGATACACCATTTCCAGTTCTTTTTCAGAAGCAGTATCCACAAATTTTTTTACCTGTTTACGCAGCACTTGTATTTCACTCATTTGTAATCATTTTACCCAAATTTAGCTTTTTTCAGGTAAATTCGTTTTACTCATGGACATAACAGAACCGATAGCAAAATACAATCTCAACGAAGAAGAAGAGAAAAAAGAAATTCTGCGGCAATACCGTGGTTTATTAAAAGAACTAAAGCCCAAACTGAAACCGGGAGATAAAGAACTGTTGCGTACTGCTTTTGAAATGGCGGTGGAAGCCCATAAAACTATGCGCCGCAAAAGCGGTGAGCCATACATTTTGCATCCGCTGGCAGTGGCAAAAATTTGTGCAGAAGAAATTGGCCTTGGCATACGGAGTACCCTTTGTGCTTTACTGCATGATACAGTAGAAGACACTGACATTACCCTGGAAGATGTGCAAAGGGAATTTGGGGCTGAGATAACAAAGATTGTTGACGGCCTTACCAAGATAAGCACCGTGATGGATGCCAACACCAGCCAGCAGGCAGAAAACTTTAAAAAGATACTACTAACGCTTACTGATGACCCAAGGGTAATTTTAATAAAACTTGCCGACCGCCTGCACAACATGCGTACGCTTGACAGCATGAAGAGGGAGAAGCAATTGAAAATTTCCAGCGAAACAATATATGTGTATGCACCGCTTGCACACCGGATGGGGCTGTATGCCATCAAGACAGAACTGGAAGACCTTTCCATGAAATTTATTGAACCGGATACATACCGGTACATTGCCCAAAAATTAAATGATACAAGAAGGGAACGCACAAGGTATATCAACGATTTCATCAGGCCGCTGAAAGACAAATTAGAAAAAGCGGATTTTAATTTTGAAATTGTTGGCCGTCCTAAAAGCATTCACTCCATCTGGAACAAGATGAAAAAAAAGGGTGTGAGCTTTGAAGAAGTGTATGATTTATTTGCCATCCGTATCATTGTGGACAGCCCACATGAAAAAGAAAAAGAAGATTGCTGGAAAGTGTACAGCATGATAACGGATGAATACAATCCTTCGCCTGAAAGATTGAGAGACTGGCTGAGCAATCCCAAGAGTAATGGCTATGAAGCATTGCACACAACAGTAATGGGCCCGGGTGGCAAATGGGTGGAAGTGCAGATTCGTACAAAGCGAATGAATGAGATTGCAGAGAAGGGACTTGCTGCACACTGGAAATACAAAGAAGGAGCAACGGATGAAAGCCGTTTTGATAAATGGTTTCACCAGATAAGGGAAGTGCTTGCCAGCCCCGACAGCAACTCACTAGATTTTCTGCAGGATTTTAAAACCTCTTTTTTAGCAGAA
>JANLYU010000132.1:0-25275 GCA_031365785.1 Flavisolibacter sp.
TCCAGATGGAATGAATGCTTTTGGGGCGACCATGTATTTCAAAATCAAGGTCTGCTTTTTCCAGTTTCTCATTGAGTGGTTTAATGAACTCATTGATATAGCGGGTCCGTTCCCTTTTTGTTTCCGCCAGCTTGCGCGCCACCTCCTTGTAGGTTTCACTCTCGAGGTATTTCATAGCAAGATCTTCCATTTCTGTTTTGATATTATATAAGCCCATGCGGTGAGCCAAAGGCGCATATACATAAATGGTTTCCGAAGAGATCTTTAATTGTTTTTCTGGCTTCATACTGTCCAGGGTCCGCATGTTATGCAAACGATCTGCAAGTTTAATCAGGATCACCCTTGGGTCATCGGTGAGAGTCAGCAAAATTTTTCTGAAATTTTCAGCCTGCTGAGAGGCATTTACATCTATTACATTGGAGATTTTGGTAAGACCATCTACTATTTTGCCGATCTCATTACCAAATTCCCTTTGTACATCATCCAAAGAAATATCGGTGTCTTCGACGGTATCATGTAACAGGGAACATATGGTAGACCGGACACCCAGGCCAATTTCTTCCACACAAATCCTAGACACAGCGAGCGGATGTAGTATATACGGTTCTCCGCTTTTCCTGCGCATGGTTTTGTGAGCCTCGGCTGCCATTTCGAATGCAGTACGGATTAATTTCCTGTCTCCGGGTTTGATCCTTGTCCTCAACGCCCGCAAAAGAGAACGGTATTCGCGCAGGATGAGCTTTTTTTCCTGTTCTTCATTCAGGTTGTATTTCGGTATCTGCGCTACGGTTTCCATAGAAGACGAATTTACTGTTTTTACGCTTTGGAAGGTGGTATGTAAATGAAAAAGCCATCGCATGAAGTCTCGTTCACCCAACTTACACACCACGACAAAGACCCGATGAAAGAAAGGTGAATTGTATGTTATCCATATGCAAAACCCTACCTTTGCACACCCAAAACCGGAAGTTTGCGTGCTTGCGCTCACTGATTGCCGGTTTTTATAAAAATAGTACTAAGCGGGTGTGGCGAAATTGGTAGACGTATCAGACTTAGGATCTGACGCCGCGAGGCATGGGGGTTCGAGTCCCTCCACCCGCACGGAAATAAGAGCATGCTCCAGGATCCACTTACAATTTTCAGTCTAACTGATTGTATAAGGAGCCTGGGCATGAAAATAAATATTTTAAAGCGATCACCATGGCCACCATTACCCAGCAGGATGTTGCTCCCTTGCATAAACATCTAAATGTTACCATCAATAAGGAGGACTACCTGCCCACGTTTGAAAAATCATTAAAGGAATACAGTAAAAAAGCCAACATTCCGGGTTTTAGAAAAGGTATGGTGCCCTCCGGCCTGATCAAAAAAATGTATGGCAATTCGTTATTTGTCGATGAAATCCTGAAAACGGTGGACAAAGAGGTTTTCCAATACCTGGAAACCGAGAAGCTGGATATTTTTGCACAGCCTCTACCTGTAGACATGAATCTTGGGCAACTGGATGTGAACCACCCGAATAATTACACTTTCACATTTGAAGTAGGCATGAAACCAGATTTTCTGATGCCTGAACTGGCTAAAGAAAAAGTCAAGCGATTCAAAGTGCAGGTTACAGATGCCATGATCCAGGAGGAGGTTGACCGTTTAAGTACGCGTTATGGCAATATGACTGAGCCGGAAACTGTATCAGATGAAAATACGGTTCTCAATGTAACATTTCTTCAGACCGATGAAAACGGAAAAGAGGTGGAGGGTGCAATCAGTAAAGACACCTCACTGCTGATCAAATATTTCCGGGAAAGTGCAAGGCCAGCAATTTATGGCAAAAAGAAAGAGGATAGTTTCACTATCAGGCTCGAAGAAGCTTTTGAAGGAAAAGAATTAGAAGCGGTTCTCAATGACCTTGGAATCGATAGTGCCACCGATAAATATTTCAAGGTTACGATCACAAAGATCGGACTCATTGAACCTCGCGAACTGGAGGAAGCATTTTTTTTACAGGTTTTTCCAAACGAAGAAATTAAAACACAACAAGATTTTAAGTCCAGGATTGGAAAGGAATTACAAAAACAGTGGGATGCAGAAAGTGGAAATCAGATGCAACATGCTTTATATCACGCTCTGCTCGAACACACCCAGATCAATTTTCCTCAGGATTTTTTAAAACGCTGGATCAAAACCCAGGGAGAAAGCAAGCAAGCCAAGACCGATGAAGAAGTTGAACAGGAATTCCCTTCTTTTCTCAACCAGCTCAAGTGGTCTCTCATATCAGATAAACTCATTCAGGAAAACAACATCCAGGTTCAACCAGATGAAATCAGGGAATTCGCAAAACAACAGCTGTTGGGATATATGGGAGGTCAGACAGGTGGCGAGGAACAACAATGGATGCGAGATTACATTGACCGGATGATGAAAGACAAGAAGTATATCGAAGACGCCTATAACCGTTTGCAAACGCAGAAATTGTTTGAATGGGCTGAAACGCAATTGAACCCTGAGGAAATGCCAGTGTCTAAAGAAGATTTCATTAAACTCAATGAAACCCATCAGCACGAGCACCATTAACAAAAGAAGTGCCGTCAGTCAGGTAACGAAACCAGCTTCAATAAAGACTGCCCTGTGCGGTTTTTATTGATATAGTCTTTACAACCTTATCACTCCGTGATTTCATTCTTTTCAACAAACTAACAAATGTTGAACGCATGGCATTTTGTCTTAAAAAATGACAAGCATGGTATTTGATAGCACACAAATCACTTAATTTGCTTTTTAATTTAATCCAGTCGATATGAGTTATCATTCAGAATTTGAAAAATACGCCGTTAAGCATAGGGGAATATCGAGTAATACACTTGATAGTTACACTAAACATTTAGTAACCGCTTTGACTCCAAATATTATCGAGGAAAGACCCATGAATGTGGCTGTCATGGATGTATACAGCCGGCTCATGATGGACCGGATTATCTTTTTGGGTTACCCGATCAATGATGAAGTAGCCAACATTGTTACGGCGCAATTACTTTTCCTTGACTCTACCGACAGAACCCGCGATATCAATATGTATATCAATAGCCCGGGAGGTAGTGTATATGCTGGTCTTGGTGTTTATGACACCATGCAATATGTTTCACCGGATGTGGCTACCATCTGTATCGGAATGGCGGCATCCATGGGTAGTGTTTTGCTGGCAGCCGGCACAAATGGCAAAAGAGCAGCACTCAAACATGCACGCATCATGATGCACCAGCCAAGCGGTGCAATTGGCGGACAAGCTACAGATATAGAGGTTACAGTGAAGGAGATCAAGAAGCTGAAAAGAGAACTTTATGATATTGTCTGTTATCATTCTGGGCAAAGCTATGAAAGGGTGGAAACAGACTTCGACCGCGATTATTGGATGACAGCTTCTGAAGGAAAAGATTATGGCTTGGTAGATGAGGTATTGATGACCAATCCAAGAAAAGAAAAAAAGCCTGAAACAAAATAATTAATTTAAAAGAATCTAAGATGAGCCTTTACGACCCCAACTACAAACATTGGAATACCCTATACCAGGAGCCCGGAAATCCAGGAGAACCTGAAGATCCTGAAGAAGAAAAAGAAGAGCGTGCGCAGATGGATACGCAGATGCTCTATAAAAAACTTGAAAAATATTTTTATCAGACACGCAGTATTTATTTATGGGGGATTGTTGACGACAAGTCGGCAAAAGACGTGGTTACGAAGCTGATGTTACTCGAAGCAGACAAGCCTGGCGAACTGATCAATTTTTATATTAGTAGTCCTGGTGGATCGGTTACCAGCGGCATGGTAGTGTATGATACCATGCGCATGATCAAATCGCCCGTGAGTACTATCTGCATGGGTCTCGCAGCCTCCATGGGCAGTATCTTACTAAGCGGGGGTGCCAAGGGCAAAAGGTATATTTATCCACATGGAGAAGTGATGATCCACCAGCCATCTCTCGGAGGTCATATTCAAGGGGTGAGTGCGGATATGGAAATTCATGCCGAGCAAATTCTCAGAACAAAAGAAATGGGTGCGCAGATCCTCGCAGATAATACGGGGCAAACCATTGAAAGGGTAAGAAAAGACTTTGAAAGGGATTACTGGATGGATGCTGAAAAATCTATAGAATACGGCATAGTTGATAAGATCATCGATAAGCTGTAGATGGAGGGAACAATGTTTGTTTCCAAACCGAATCAGTACAAAACTTCCCAAATCCGCTAGACTGAGGATAATAGTTAATTCCAGAAGCATCAAGAAGAGAACGCTTTTCCAGCCACAGGGGAAAGAATTGTTCTATAAAACACTGGTGTTCACCTATATAAGTAATTTATTCGTCTGGCCACACGACCCTTAAAATGAATAGTTATTGATTATTTGATGTTCTGCTATGCCTAGCGGTTCCTTTTTTTTACTTTTGTTACCTGAAAAGCAGCTTTTATCGAAATAAAGCGTTCTATTACATGATCAGAAACATATAAATGGCAAAAAACATATTACACTGTTCGTTCTGTGGGCGCAGCCGTGATGAGGTAAAGATCCTTATCGCAGGCCAGGAAGGGCATATTTGTGAGAATTGCGTGGAGCATGCCCGTGAAATTATAGACCAGGAATTGATGGTCCGGGATGATAAGTCACCGAATACCGCATCTTTCAAGCTCACGGTTAAGAAACCAATTGAAGTCAAGAAATTCCTGGATGAATACGTCATTGGCCAGGATGAGGCTAAGAAAGTGCTGTCGGTAGCCGTTTATAACCACTACAAACGATTGCAATACAAATCTTCTGAAGTGGCCAAGGATGAAATTGAAATAGAAAAAAGCAATATCGTGATGGTAGGCGAAACCGGAACGGGTAAAACCCTTCTGGCGAAAACCATTGCTAAATTATTGAATGTTCCTTTCACCATTGTGGATGCTACTGTTTTTACAGAAGCTGGATATGTGGGTGAAGACGTGGAAAGTATTTTAACCCGCCTCCTTCAGGTTTGTAATTATGATGTAGCCGCTGCAGAACGCGGTATCGTATATATCGATGAAATAGATAAGATCGCCCGTAAAAGCGATAATCCTTCCATCACCCGCGATGTGAGCGGCGAAGGAGTGCAGCAGGGGATGCTGAAATTACTCGAAGGCACTGATGTGCTGGTGCCTCCGCAAGGTGGCAGAAAACACCCTGAACAAAAACTGATCAAGATCAATACCCAGAACATCCTGTTCATATGTGGTGGGGCCTTTGACGGCATTGATAAGATCATTGCCCGCAGGGTGCAAACCAATACCATTGGTTTTAACGTGGATAAAGAGCTGCAGGAAAATATGAAAAAGAACCTGCTTCGCTACATCAATGCCCAGGACTTGAAAACATTTGGCCTGATCCCTGAATTACTCGGGCGCCTCCCGGTGATTACGCATCTGGATCCACTCGACGCAGAAACACTGAGAGCTATCCTCACAGAACCCAAGAATGCGCTGATCAAACAATATATCAGGTTGTTTGAACTGGAAGGGATTAAACTGACCATAGAAATGGATGTACTGGATTTTATGGTTGAAAAAGCAGTGGAATATAAATTAGGGGCAAGAGGGCTGCGAAGCATCTGTGAGGGTATCCTAACTGATGCCATGTTTGAATTGCCTTCCTCCAAAGAAAAATTCTTTAACCTTGATATGGAATACGCCAGACGCAAGTTTGACAAGAGTAAGCTGAGCCTCCTGAAAGTAGCTTAGTAATTCTATAAATACTGCTCTGGAAAAATTGATTAGAATTTTCAGATAATATATCATCATGTTTGGATTAAATAAAGACAACGCCCAGGGACAGGTTACTGAATTGATTGACAAATTAAAAAGTCAGGCCGGCCTGAATGATGAACAGGCACAAAAAGTACTTGAAACCATCAAAAACTTTGTGGTGGATAAATACCCGATGCTATCTGGTGCGGTAAATAGTATGTTCGGCGGAAAATAAACTTCATTATTTTCTTCTTCTAATTTTCAAAAAAAATTCCTCCTAAAAAGGAGGAATGGTTCGGGACATAGGGTTGATTCCGTCCGTGTTTAATTTCTTAATGGAGCAAATTCCTCTTTTAATTTGCGGTTAGCTGCAACCCATACTGTTTCCACAATTCAGGCACTTGTAACACGTGCCACTCCTCATGGTAATGTGACCACAGGTATTACATGCTGGTGCGTCACTTTGCATGGTTTTGGCAGCCATACTTACCGCATCCAGACCTACCGTATTTTTTAGTGCTTTGGAAACCTGAGGTATAGAAGCCACCACCCTGATGCTCGACAATTCTGGTTGTTTCACAGGTTCATCCCATTCTTCTTCCCCTGTATTCATCACTTCAGGCTTATCCAGCACATGTACCAGATCTGTCCTGTTCAGGTATTCATAGCCCAGCGCGCGGAAAATAAAATCAACTATGGAAGTAGATGATTTGATGTTGGGATGCTGAACAAAACCAGCCGGATCAAATTTGGTGAAAACGAATTTTTCCACGTATTCTTCGAGGGGAACACCATATTGTAAACCAATAGAAACTGCTATGGCAAAACAGTTCAGCATACTGCGCATGGTAGCGCCTTCCTTGGCCATATCGATAAATATTTCACCAATTGCACCGTCTGCATATTCGCCCGTACGCAGAAAAATTGTTTGTCCACCAATCTTTGCTTTTTGAGTGCAGCCCCTTCGTTTGGCAGGCAGTGTACGCCGTTCCACAATACTCGCCAGTTTGCGTTTGAGCTGTGTATCCGGTGATGCCTGCACCCTTTTATGCACTTCCTCCAGGAGTTCATCAATAGTAAGCTTGGCCATGTCAACAATATTGCTTTCCATACCAGCAGTCTGATTTTCCAGCGCTTCTGCCAATTCTCCTCTCGAATGGCCGGATACTTTTTCCTCTCCAGCCTTTTTCTTCTTATCGCTTTTATTGCTCAGCGGCTGAGACATCTTTGAGCCATCACGGTAAAGCGCACACGCTTTCAGACCCAATTGCCAGCTCAGAAGGTAAGCATCAGCAATTTCTTCCACCACCGCCTCATGCGGAAGGTTAATGGTTTTTGAAATGGCACCACTGATGAATGGCTGGGCGGCACCCATCATGCGAATATGACCGTGTGCATGAATAAACCGCTGGCCCTTCTTACCATTTTTGTTGGCGCAGTCAAATACTGGGAGGTGTTCCTCTTTAAGGAAAGGCGCACCTTCAACAGTCATCGTACCGCATATATAATCATTGGCTGCTTCGATCTGGTCATCAGAGAAACCCAACGCTTCCAGGAGGTTCCATTCCATGTTGAAATATTCTTCCGGTTTGAAACCAAGGCGTTGAAGGCATTCTTCTCCCAAAGCATAGACATTGAAAACGAAACCAATTTCAAAAGCACTGGTTACTGCCGCATCCAGTTTCTGAAGTTCGACTGATAAAAACCCTTTTTCACTCAGTGTCTGGTGATTAATGTAGGGAGCTCCGGCAAAAGTTCCTGAACCCACCGTGTACCTGATGATGGCTTCCACTTCCTTTTGCTGGTAACCCAGGTTTTTAAGTGCGGCTGGTACCGACTGGTTGATGATTTTGAAGTATCCTCCCCCTGAAAGTTTTTTGAATTTCACCAGGGCAAAATCAGGTTCTACACCGGTCGTATCGCAATCCATTACCAAACCAATGGTGCCTGTTGGGGCAATGACAGTGGCCTGTGCATTTCGGTAACCATATCTTTCACCCAGTTCAACTGCCTCATCCCAGGCTTTACACGATGCTTTCAATAAATAATCAGGACAGAACTGCGCTTTCAGTCCTTGTGGCTTCACACTCAAATTTTCATAACTATCTGCATCATATGCTGCAAGCCGGTGATTTCTCATCACACGCAGCATGTGTTCTTTATTGTCTTCATAGCGTGAAAAGGCACCCATTACACTGGCCATTTCAGCGGAAGTTTTATAAGCGATTCCCGTCATGATGGCACTAATGGATCCGGCAATGGCCCTGGCTTTCTCACTGTCATAAGGTATACCGCTCACCATCAGCATGGTGCCGAGATTCGCGTACCCAAGCCCTAGTGTCCGGTACTCATAACTCAACTGTGCTACTTCTTTTGAAGGGAATTGCGCCATCAAGACTGATATTTCCAAAACGGTGGTCCAAAGTCGGCATACGTATTCAAAGCCTTCCACATCCAGCCTGTTGGTTTCCACATCAAAAAATTTCATCAGGTTGGCGGAGGCAAGGTTGCAAGCTGTATTGTCCAGGAACATGTATTCTGAACATGGGTTGGAAGCTCTTATTTCGCCGCCTTCCGGACAGGTGTGCCACTCATTGATGGTGGTATTATATTGAGTTCCTGGATCTGCGCAACGCCAGGCAGCATAGGATATCTGGTTCCATAATTCCCTTGAGGGCACTTTTTTCATAATCCTTCCATCTGTTCTTGCCCGAAGTTCCCAATCCTCACCCTTTTCCAGTTTTTCAAAAAAAGAATTAGGGATTCGTACTGAATTATTGGAATTCTGCCCACTGACTGTTTTGTATGCCTCACCTTCATAGTCACTCGCATATCCTGCACTGATGAGTGCCCCTACCTTCTTTTCTTCCTCCATCTTCCAATTGATGAAATTCAATATTTCTGGATGGTCGAGGTCGAGACAAACCATTTTGGCGGCACGCCTGGTTGTGCCACCACTTTTGATAGCACCAGCAGCACGATCCCCAATCTTCAGAAATGACATAAGGCCGCTGGAAGTGCCCCCACCACTTAATTTTTCACCTTCCCCGCGAAGATTGGAAAAGTTAGTACCCACACCTGAGCCATATTTAAAGATCCTTGCTTCCCTCACCCATAGGTCCATGATGCCCCCATCACTCACGAGGTCGTCTTCCACGCTTAATATGAAACAGGCATGGGGTTGAGGGCGTTCGTAAGCCGATGTTGATTTTTTTAATTTCCCATCTGCCTGGTCCACAAAATAGTGTCCCTGTGGCTTACCGGTTATGCCATAGCTTTCATGAAGTCCTGTATTGAACCACTGAGGGGAATTAGGAACACACATCTGGTTAAGGATCGAATACACTAATTCCTCATAAAATATCTGAGCGTCATCAAAGCTGGCAAAATAACCATAGCGTTCACCCCATACCCTCCAGCAGTTGGCCATGCGGTGCGCTACCTGCTTTACAGATGTTTCTCGCCCGAGTGATCCATCGGATTGCGGAACACCCGCTTTGCGAAAATATTTTTGAGCAAGGATGTCAGTGGCAATCTGACTCCATTGCCTGGGCACTTCCACATTATTCATTTCAAACACCACTTCTCCACTTGGATTGCGGATAATAGATGTTCTGTAGTCGTATTGGAACTGATCGAAAACGTTGACATCTTCCAGTGTGTATTTTCTCTGGAACTGAAGTCCTTTGACGGTGAAATTTTTTACGCTATTCATAACTGTTTTTTAATAGGCTTGGTGGGAAATGAAAAACTTTTGGTGGACGACGAAAATATCTTCACCCATTCAAAAATGAAAGGCCTAAATATGCACAGGTGTGGATAAGCAATAGATTGAAAATCCGTATCTCACGCCAGTCGTGACCTACAGGTTATTTCGTAAAATAAATATTTATTTCAACGAATTTTTTGTAGCGAACAAACAAAATACCATATGCTTTTAATTCCGTCTGTAAAATCACTACACTTTGATTGATTCAGCAGATGCTACAAGAATCATCAGGTGAGTTGTTGAAATTTTGGCTATGTAAGGTCTCTTTCTGTGAAATAACGTTTCATTGGTAAAAGTTTTGCATTTTTGCAGATAATGGTTCCAATGAAGATGCACGTGTATCCAATGCTTTTGGAGAAGAAAAAGACCGGGAAAAAATCTTTAGCCGTATTAGTTGATCCTGATATCGTTTCCGCTTCCTCACTCGATGAAATGATCAAGCTGGCCCTGCAGGCTAAAGTGGATTATTTTTTTGTAGGCGGAAGCCTCGTCATTTCCAATCACCTGGAAAGTTGTATCAACCAAATTAAAAATAGCTGTTCGATACCAGTACTTCTTTTTCCGGGAAGTCCCTCCCAGATCAGCAGGCACGCAGATGCGTTGTTATACCTGTCCCTGATTTCTGGCCGAAATGCTGACCTCCTGATTGGCCAGCACGTAATTTCTGCGCCTTTCATTAAAAAAAGCGGATTGGAAATTATTCCAACAGGTTATATGGTCATTGATGGCGGAGCGGCCACAACAGTTTCATATATCAGTAATGCCACGCCTATCCCTTCCAACAAAGCCGATATTGCCATGTGCACCGCCATGGCAGGAGAAATGCTGGGAATGAAACTTATTTATATGGATGCCGGAAGCGGCGCTAAGGAGCCTATTTCGGAAGAAATGATCCACATTGTTTCCTTGCACCTTGATATTCCGTTGATCATTGGCGGTGGTATCCGTGATGCGGAGAAAGCTTACCGCAATTGTAAAGCTGGTGCTGACGTAGTGGTGATTGGAAATGCCATTGAAAAAAACAGTTCACTCATCACGGAAATGGCGGCTGCCGTTCATGCTGTTCCAATAATCAGCAGATAATCGTTTTTGGGGCAACAGGATGAAAACCCATAAATACATAGGTATAACGCTATGATGATCTGGTTGCATCCCATTATTTCATTTCAAATGAAACTTGCTTATCAATACACTATCTCCGCATTCTGGGTGTATCAGTTCCATCAATCAGGGTGCGGACCCCTGTGACGATCGCCCTTATAATATCAGTCATGGCTGCGATATCAATTCGTTTTACTTCATCACAGACCTGATGGTAACAGGGTTCTTTATCATCACTTCCTTGTATGGTATGTGCCGGAATGCCTTTCAGTGCAAAAGGATAATTGTCTGAACGCTGAAATAATCTGGTTCTTTCATCCGGTTCATAACTGAGCTGTATCTTTTGTTTTCCCAGGTTTTTTTTTAAGATATTGAATACATCAGAGTAACGCGCACCGGTGAGGAAAATACTATTGTTGCGGTTTGTTCTACCGATCATTTCAATATTTATAACAGCCTTGATCTTTTCCGTATTTATAATAGGAACAAAAGCACTAGAACCATACAACCCAAGTTCTTCACCGGAAAATGCACAAAAAATCAAAGTTCTTGCATTATCTTTTCTCATGGAATAATAGTGGGCGAGTTCCAGAAGCGCTGTTGTACCTGATGCATTATCATTGGCACCATGAAAGATAACGCCATCGGACTCAAGTTGTGAATCAATATGATCATAATGAGCACAAAAAATAATAGCCTCCCCTGCAAGAGATGTTCCTTTCAAGACCCCTATTACATTCAATAAAACTTTTGAAGGATTAAAATGACCAAGAGTATCTTTTTGACCATCTTTTTCAGATAGTAAATGGGTGGAAAAAGGCTGAAAATAAGAAGTCAGTCCCGGCAAATTCAGCAAGGAATCTTTTCGAAATTCCTTTTCAATAAAAAAAGCCGCTTTTTCCAGTCCCTGTGTATAATTGCCACGCCCTTGTATACTATCACCTGCGAGAAAGTTGATAATCCGGAACACTTCAGATGGTGTAATCGTATCCTGCTGGGCTAAAGTTTTTAAAGAGAACCAAAGCGTCCAAAATAAGAGGAATAAAGAACGGCTATTACTAATGAAGGTCTTCATTGTTTCAGGTCGTCTAGTTTTATTCTTGCAGGTGTATCCTTACCACTGATGATACTCTCTGAACTGAGGGCAATGGCTTTGATTACTGCAGCCATATTTTCTAGATCAAGCGAAGACACTTCATCGCTGACCCTATGGTAATTCGGTTCGTTATCCATTTTAGCGGTGGAAAGGGTGTGCGCCGGCACTCCAAGCTGTGCAAGGGTAGCATTATCGGAACGATAAAATAAATTCTCCTTCAGATAGGGATCAGGGTAAAAAGAAAATGAAGTTCCCTGTAGATTCTTTTGCATCAGTTCCCCCAAATTAGACTTTTCGAAACCTGTAATATAAGCGGTGTTTTTCCCCCATTTACTTTCCGTTCCGATCATTTCAATATTCAACATAGCTATCACCTGCGCGGGATGGAGTTGCCTGCTGAAATATTGTGATCCGAAACCTCCCACTTCTTCTGCTGTAAATGCTGCAAAAACCAGGGAACGCTCATTGTTTGCCTGCAGTTTGAAGTAATGAGCCAAAGTAATCACTGCAGTGGTTCCTGCAGCGTCATCATTAGCCCCGTTATAAATACTGTCGCCGTTCAAAGGGTGTTCCGTTACACCCAGATGGTCGAAGTGACCGGAGAAAATAACCCATTCCTCTTTCCTTGTTTTGCCGGGTAAAATTCCCACCACATTCGAATATTTTGTTTCATTGATTTGATTTTCCGCTTTTATTTTGAATTTCTTAGGACGGTAATTACCGAGAATAAAAATGATGCTGGATGTCATTTTGAAGAACTGATTCTTCCATCCCAAAAGCCTTGCAAAAGATTTTGAAAGACTGGTGTCTACAAAAACCAATACATTTTTATCAGCACTTACTAAAGCCCTTGCTTTCCTGAACAGGTTGTCGTTTAAGGTAAGGTATTGAATCTCAAACCCGGATTTCTCATCTGCCTGTACTTCCGTATGGCTGCTGAAAACAAGGATATCCTGTGAATTAACTTCCCTGTCATCCATGATGGCTTTCACCTTCATGAGCTTACAACTCACCATGCTGAACTCCTGTAAGAAGCTGTTGCCCTGCATGGGTTGAAGTCCTGCTTTCTTAAATTCTTCTGCAATAAAATTGGCAGCCTGGATAATATCTGATGTACCGGATTTTCTTCCTCTCATTTCATCCGAAGCCAGTTTTGTTTCTATTCTACGTAACTCACTGACACCTATGGTAGCAGGTATTTGAGCTATTCCAACTGAGGAGATCAACAACAAAATAAAAAGACGGGTCAAATTACACATGGACGTAAGTACTATTCTTCTGCTCATCTTATCCAATTAGGTGATCGATTTTTTGATGATTCTTTTCATTACATGAACGGATGCATTAGAAACTCATCATTTCCTTAAACTTCACAGTTTGCCTTCTGCTGACTTCGATTTTTTCACCACCCTTCAACTCTAGCAACAAACCCCCGTTAAAATAGGGCTCAATCTTATCGATCAACCTGAGATTTACAATATGCTTTCGATTGGCACGAAAGAAAACTTTATCATCCAGCCTTTCTTCCAGCGCGTTAAGAGATTTTAAAATGAGTGGTTTATTGGCTCCGAAAAACACTTTTGCATAATTACCAACACTCTCAAATAAACGGACCTCTGAAAGTTTTACAAACCAGCATCGCTCACCATCTTTTACAAAAACCTGATCATACTCACTCAAAATGGAATTCGGATCGGTGTGGATATAGGGCCTGTCTACAGCAGCAACGCCATTAGACCTTTTTAATTTTTCTACCGCGTCTGCCAATCTTCGGGGCTCTACGGGCTTCACCAGGTAATCAAGTGCATTTACTTCAAAAGCTTTCAAGGCATATTCATCGTACGCAGTTGTGAATATAACCAGGGGGGAATGATCCAGTTCAGAAAGCATTTCAAAGCCTGTTTTGCCAGGCATCTGAATGTCGAGAAAAACCAGGTCAGGGTTATGCTGTTCAATTTTCTGAATACCCTCATCCGCATTGGAAGCCTCATCAACAATTTCTACTTCAGGAAAGTCCTGCAAGAGTTTTCTCAGTTCTAGCCTGGCTAAGCGTTCATCGTCGATAATTATTGCCTTCATAAAAGTTAGTTTATAGAAGTGGAATAGATACTTTGGCTTCAACCAGGTCATTATGCACCTGACTGATTTCGAATTTTGCTTTTTCTCCAAATAGAAGCTGGAGCCTATCATGGGTGCTGGAAAGCCCAAACCCAACGTACGAAGTGTGCCCATTGAGGTAGCCTGTATTCTGAACTATCAGTTCGTGGAAGCGCTCTCTGAAACCTGAATAAATTTTTACGACCCCGCCTTTTACCTGCTTACTGATACCATGCTTGATAGCGTTTTCCACCAGGATCTGAAGCATCATGGGAGGAACCTGCTGGCTCAGCGTTTCCTCAGCGATATTGAATTCGATCTGGAGGCGGTCTTCGAAACGCATCTTTTCCAGAGCAAGGTAATCTTTCACAATTTTCAATTCTTCACCAAGGATCACGGTTTCCGCCTTTTCTGCGCGAAGGCTGCTACGCAGAATATTGCTCAATTCCGTAACGGCCGTTCTTGCCCTTTTTGGATTTTCATCGATAAGCGCCCTGATACTGTTAAGTGCATTAAAAATAAAATGTGGATTGATATGTGCTTTGATGGTTTTTAATTCCAGCTCCTTTACCATCGCTTCCAGTTGCAGTGTATCCATTTGCTGTTTTCTGCTTTTGGCTACGTAATGGAACATAAAATAAATACAATTCCAAATGAACAGCAGGATAAAGCCCGACCACAGATTTCTATAATACAGAATGTGAAATGGAGCTACCTCTCCTTTACTCATGATGAGCAGATAAGAACTTTCAAAAATGCTTTGAGCAGTGGCAATGGCCACAGCATATAAAAGGGTAAGGATCAAAAAAACTATCACCTGATGATTGATCGTCCTGATCAGCAGGTTATTACTTTTAATAGTGAAGCGCATGGCATGGGAAAGGAGCACCCCTATTTCAACAAAAAAAAGAACCCGGCAGAACAAAATGCCTTCATCATCGATCTGGTTAAAAACAAAAGCAAAAAAAAGGTTGATGAGTGCACACACTCCCCAGCCCACTAACTGGAACAACCAATACCGTGATGAAAGAGCCAGCTGCATCTTACAAATCTAATGGCAAAGTTTAGGATCTGGTGATCTTAAATAGACCAGCGGAACATAGGTTTTACAGGTGGGATAAATCAACGATACCTACTCAAAACCGGTTTTCCCTACCCATCAAAAGGGAACTATATTTCATCCGGATTGTTAAGGCTTTCTGGTGGCTTATCTTTTGCCGGAAAATCAGATATTTTTACATCAAAACAACCCCATGCACATTACGCCCGGGCCTTTATTGCAAACCATTGATTCACCTGCCGATCTAAAAAAGATACCCCGGGAGCAATTACACCAGGTGTGCGACGAATTACGCCAGTTTATAGTAGATGTGGTAAGCGTTCATGGAGGTCATTTTGCCGCCAGCCTTGGCGTGGTGGAATTGTCCGTGGCTTTGCATTATATATATCAGACTCCTTACGATCAGCTGGTATGGGATGTGGGACATCAGGCTTACGGTCACAAAATCTTAACAGGCAGACGTGATAATTTTATCTCCAACCGCAAATACAAGGGTCTTAGCGGGTTTCCCAAACGTAGTGAAAGCGAATATGACACTTTCGGTGTAGGTCATTCTTCCACTTCCATTTCAGCGGCACTTGGAATGGCCATGGCGTCCAAGATCAAAGGAGAAACCGACCGCAAATCAGTGGCCGTGATCGGCGATGGATCAATGACAGCCGGTATTGCATTTGAAGCCATGAACCATGCAGGCGTAGCAGATACCGATGTGCTGATCATTTTGAACGACAATTGCATGAGCATAGATCCCAACGTGGGTGCACTCAAAGAATACCTTACCGATATTTCCACTTCCCATACCTATAATAAACTACGGGATGATGTGTGGAACCTGATGGGAAAACTTCCCATAGGAAAACGGTTTACCCGCGATATGGCGAGCAAGCTGGAGGCGAGCATCAAGGGTATGGTAACTAAAAGCAGTAACCTTTTTGAAGCACTGAATCTCCGGTATTTTGGTCCAATAGACGGACATAATATTACTAAGCTGGTAGATACATTGAAAGACCTGAGAAATATGCCTGGTCCTAAACTGCTTCACATCGTTACCGTAAAAGGCAAAGGTTATGAACTGGCAGAAAAAGACCAAACCAAATGGCATGCACCTGGATTGTTTGATAAAATAACGGGAGAGATTTTCAAAAAGAAATTTGACCTTCCTCAGCCGCCCAAATATCAGGATGTATTTGGCAAGACCATCATTGAACTGGCAGAAAAGAATGAAAAGATCATTGGTATAACGCCGGCCATGCCCAGTGGTTCCTCATTGAAATTCATGATGGAAGAAATGCCTTCCCGCGCCTTTGATGTAGGAATTTGTGAACAGCATGCCGTTACACTAAGTGCAGGGATGGCTACCCAGGGAATGAAAGTGTTTTGCAATATTTATTCTTCTTTTATGCAAAGGTCTTATGACCAGGTAGTGCATGATGTGGCTATTCAGAAATTACCGGTAATCTTTTGTCTTGATCGCGCCGGTCTGGTAGGAGAAGACGGACCTACGCATCATGGCGCCTATGATATTCCTTATTTCCGTTGCATTCCAAATATGGTAATCAGTGCTCCTATGAATGAACAGGAGTTGCGGAATCTGATGTACACGGCTCAATTGGAAAGCACGAAGTCTCCCTTTGTCATTCGTTATCCTCGCGGCGAAGGGGTTATGCCAGACTGGAAAAAACCATTTGAAGAAATCCAGATTGGGAAGGGCAGAAAATTAAAAGACGGGAAAGACATAGCCATTCTATCTATTGGCCATCCGGGAAATTTTGCTGCTGCTGCCATCCGGGATTTGAGGAAAGAAAATCTGAATCCGGCTCATTTTGACCTGCGTTTTGTGAAACCGATTGATGAAGACTTACTTCATGAAGCGTTACAGCGTTATGCAAAAATCATTACCGTGGAAGATGGAACCATAGTGGGCGGGTTTGGAAGTGCGGTGGCAGAATTCATGGCACTGCACCAATATAAAAATGAACTGAAAGTGTTGGGCATACCCGACCGGATCGTGGAGCATGGAACTCTTAGGGAACTACATGAGGAGTGTGGTTATGATGCCCCCGCTATAGCGGAAGCGGTGAGGGAAATGATGAACGAAAAAATAAAAACAGAAATGATTCTCTGATGCAACTCTAGCCGCACCCTGAGAACTGAATGCGTAAACAAAATACCTGGAGTATTTACGACCCATGATGAATAAAATATACTTACTCCTTATCTACATCTTCCTCTTTTCTCCTGGTTTTTCGCAGCCACCCGCAAGCATAAAAAAATATGGCTGGCACCTGCTAGATCAGGAATTGGATGGTTATATGGGCATCAGCCTCAATAAAGCCTATGAATTATTAAAAGGAAGGAAAAGTTACATGGTGGTCGTTGCAGTTATAGACAGTGGTATCGATACATTGCAGGAAGACCTTCAAACCGTATTATGGCACAATGAAAAGGAAATTCCCGGTAATGGAATGGATGACGACCATAATGGTTATGTTGATGACCATTATGGATGGAATTTCTGCGGCGGGAAAAACGGGATGAATCAGGTGCGAAATTCGCACGAGGCAGAAAGAGTATATCACCACTGGAAGCAAACTTTTGAAGGAAAAAAAGAAAAAGAGATACTCCCTGATCAGCAATACCTGTATGGTCAATGGGTTCATGCCGCTTCGCTGATCAACAAGGATTATGAGGAAGCCACCAGACAACTACCTAAGATCAAACAGTTTCAACTGGCAATTGAGAAAGCATCGCAAACCATCTGCGATCACCTTAACGTCAGTGACTTTGGGAAAAAGCAAGTACTAACCATCGCCTCTTTTTCCGATGAAACCCTGAAACGTTCAGCTGGACTGTGGTTGGAACTGTTCACAAACGCCAACGATACCACCACCAGGAATAAGGATATACTTAAGGAAATCCAGGATTTTAAGAATGACCTGGATCATAAAATAAGTCTCAAACTCCAGGAACCGGAAGACTGGCGTGGTGAAGTGGTAAAAGACCACTACCTAGATATCAATGACCGTTTTTACGGTAATAATAATTTAAAAGCCGGTAGTGGAGACCATGGAACTATGGTAGCGGGAACCATTGCAGCCATCCGCAATAATGGGATAGGTATTGACGGGATCGCAGACCATGTACAAATCATGAGCATAAGAGCAGTGCCCGGAGGAGATGAACACGACAAAGATATTGCCCTGGCCATCCGGTATGCAGTGGATAATGGTGCAGGCATCATCAATATGAGTTTTGGGAAACCCATATCACCTTATAAAGTTTTTGTTGACGATGCTGTCCGGTATGCAGCTTCGAGGGGCGTACTGTTGGTTCACGCTGCTGGTAATGATGGAGTGGATCTTACCCAGGAGCCATTTTATCCAAACCCATTGTTTTTAGAGGGTTCCAAAGCATCCAATTTTCTAACCGTAGGTGCCAGCGGAGATGTAAGCACCGGGGGGTACGCGGCTCCTTTCTCCAATTACAGTCGCAGCCTGGTAGATCTTTTTGCACCTGGTATGAACATCTATGCTACTGCATCAGAGAACCGGTATGTAAGTGCGGATGGTACCAGTTTGGCATGCCCGGTGGTTTCAGGAATAGCTGCCTTATTGAAATCTTATTTTCCCAACCTGACTCCGGAAAAAATTATTTACATTTTAACAACCAGCGGAAGGGCGGTAAACGAAGCAGTTCAGCAGCCGGGCCAGGAAAATAAAAGGGTACCTTTTTCTTCTCTTTCTTCCAGTGGGAAAGTGGTCAATGCATATGAAGCTGTAAAACTGGCTATCAGGCTGGAAAAAAACGTAGAAAATTTTTAGGGTCCGTGCCATCAACTTCCTGAAGACTGAAATAAGAATCATTGCAGGGCGTTCAGCCTTCAAATCAACCTCATATGCTCTTCATCTGTAAGCCCTTCACGTACCTCATTATATTCTATGATAAAATTATTATGACCATCCCCGATAATAATACGCAGGAAATTTCCCTGAACCAGCTCTAGCATGGAAAGGAACATAAATATGGCATGTATCCTGTTTTCAACACGTTCAAAAATTTTTTCAAACGACAGCGTTCTTTCGCTTTGCGCAATCGAGATCATGTCTGTCTTACTTTGCTCCATGGTATAATTGTAGCGCACCACGGTATGAACAGGTTTATTGAAGCGGTCCTGATAGCGTTGCATCACTTTTTCGAAAGCTTTCATGAGGCGGAACATGGTAATGGTTTGAACTTCTGTTCCTTCTGCAGCCTCTTCCCCTATGAGTGATAATTCTTTTTGAATATTTCCTCTTTTGATCATCAGCATTCTGTCGGCCTCCATTTGGGCCATGACTGCAGAAGCTTCTTTAAATTTTTTATATTCCAGGATCTTGTCTATTAGTTCCTGCCTTGGATCAATTTCGTTTCCCAGAAGATCCAATTCTTTACGGGGAAGCAACATTCTGGCTTTTATCCGCATGAGCGTTGAAATGAATAAAATGAATTCGCTGGACAGTTCAATATTCAGAGCACCCTCCCCGTGAATAAAATCCAGAAAATCATTGATGATCCTGGTGATGGGAATATTATAAATATCCAGTTCATCCCTCTCAATAAAAAACAAAAGGAGGTCAAACGGCCCTTCAAATTGCGGAAGTTTAATCTGATATGTGCTCAATGTTAAGGATTTGACGGATCATCCCGCAAGGAAATGACTAGCCAGGTGGGATATTTAATGATAACAGAAATAAAGCAGTGCCTGCATTATTTTTTCAATGAATCCCTGATTTCCATTAACAGTTTTTCCTGCAAAGTATATTCAGGAGCTTTAGGTTCGGTAACCGGAGCTGCTTTTTCCCTGTTCATCCTGTTGATGCCTTTAATGATCATAAAAAGAACCAAAGCAATGAGTAAAAAGTCAATGATGGCCTGAATCAGAAGGCCCACCGGAAAAATTGTATGGTTTGCCGTAAAGGCAATGTCTTTAAAATTGGCTTTACCCAGCAACATGCTGATAATAGGCATGATGATGCTATCTGTTAGGGCCGTGATGATTTTTCCAAATGCACCGGCCATGATGACTGCAATGGCGAGATCTACAATATTGCCTTTAAGGGCAAACTCTTTAAATTCCTTAATAAATCCCATGACAGTTTGATTTTGAGTTTATTGAAATAATTAAGAGGGCAATTTATCTTTTTTTTCTTCCAATTTAGGATATTTCATATCCAATGACTTCAGGCCTTCTACCAGTGTGGAAGCAATGATAAATTCCTTGTACCAGTTCTGATCTGCCGGAACAATATGCCAGGGGATGTCGTTGCAATGATCAAATACATCTTCATACATTTTCTGATAAACATCCCAGTGCTTGGCTTCTTCAAAATCTTTTTCATTGTACTTCCATTGCTTGGTCTTGTTTTCCACTCTTTCCTTTAATCTTTCTTCCTGCTCTTTATCAGATACATGAAGGTAAAATTTATATATCTGCGTGGAATTATGAACCCTTAATAATTTTTCAAAATCATTGATCGCTGAAAAACGCTTTTTGGCAGTAGCGTCATCACACCACTTATGTACCCTGGTAATCAAAACATCTTCATAATGGCTTCGATTGAAAATCTGTATCATTCCTTTTGCAGGGACCTGCCGGTGGAGCCTCCATAAAAAATCGTGGTTTTTTTCTTCATCGGTCGGGGATTTAAATGAGGTAACAGAAACACCCTGTGGATTTACATGACTGAAAACTTTCCGGATGGCTCCGTCCTTACCGCTGGCATCCATTCCCTGCAACACAATCAACACAGAATGTTTTCCTTCGGCATACAAAAGGTTTTGTAATTCATCCAATTCCTCCTGCAAATTTTGAGTTTTTTCCTTGATTTCCTTTTTATCAGCATCCTTCGGAGCACGGGTTGAAATCTCTGATAACTTTTTCATAAAACAATTTAATCAATCAAATCAATAGTCGAATCCTAAAGTCAACCATGCGCATCAAATACTACATTTTCACCAGTGTTTTGCAAAAAATCAAGGTCTGTAAAGAATCATCCATTTTCAAGGAAATAGAAGCTCCTTGAAAAGAGATATCCAAGTAGTTTCAACCTGCTACACTGAATAGCCGGGAAATTATTTGACACCTACACCGCCATGATATCTTTTTCCTTGCTGATCATGTGTTTATCCACAAGAGAAATATATCTGTCTGTTATTTGCTGAACATCGGCTTCAGCATCCTTAGCTGCATCTTCACTAAGCCCGTTTTTCTGTGATTTTTTTATACTTTCAATGGCATCCCTGCGGATATTCCGGATGGCCACTTTGGAATGTTCTCCCTCCACCTGAGCTCTTTTTACCAGGTCTTTTCTCCTCTCCTCTGTCAGTGGCGGTAAAAATAAACGGATCAGGTTGCCATCATTCTGCGGATTGATGCCGATGTTGGAATTAATGATAGCCTTTTCAATGGGTTGCAGCATATTTTTTTCCCAGGGTTGAATCGTGATCGTCCGGGCATCCATAATACTGATATTACCCACCTGGTTAATGGGTGTTGGAGAACCGTAATAATCCACCATAATTCCTTCAAGCATTTGTGGATTGGCCTTACCAGCCCGGATTTTGCCCAGTTCAACCTCCAAATGGGAAATGGCCTTTTTCATCGCATCTTCCGTTACTTCCAGCGTTAACAATACTTCTTCAGCTGACATTGCTTATCATTTAGCGCAAATCTAGTAAAGGAATAAGACTTGAAAAAAGTCAGAGATTTTACTGTTCTGCCACAGCCACTTCATTTTTCAAACTAAGTACTTTGGAAGAGGAGATCTTGGGTTCAGCCATTTTGTGCTGAAAGGTTCGTGCAATAACGATGGTTCTTGAAACCTTGGGGATCAGAAAAAGACTGCCAATCACTGCATAACAACTACTTACCATTAAAGTGATCAGCAGCGTTGGACCCATTGCCCTGCCAAAATAAGCCATCAGAATAAAAGACAGGTTTAGACCAACACAACTGAGCGTAACAAATTTGTGGTTGAGCCCCCTGTCTAATAATAAGTGATGTATGTGATTTCGATCAGGAGAAAATGGTGACCTGCCTTTTGCGATCCGGATACTGAAAACCCTGAGGGTATCCAGCAAAGGCACGATCAATATGGAAAATCCTATGGCTACAGATGAAGCTATAGGCCATTGATTTACTGGTGAATCAGCTATTTGAATAAATTTGATGACCATGATAGCGTTGACCAGGCCCAGTAATAAGGAACCTGAATCTCCCATGAATATTTTGGCTGGATGATAATTGAAGTAAAGAAAAGCCAACAGGCTTCCCGCCATACTAAAAGCCAGCAGGGAATAAGGATTTATTCCTGTCAAGTAGAAATAAGTACCGAAAATTGACATAGTTAATACACCCAGGCAAGCGGCAAGCCCATCCACGCCGTCAATAAGGTTATACGCATTGACCACAACAATAATAGTTGTATAGGAAATGAGATAACTAACAGGATCAGGAATGTGACCTATTCCTAGAAAACCATGCATGCTTTCTATGCGAATGTTTCCAAGGTGAACCAATATTGCTGTAGCAGCTAACTGTCCAAGAAATTTTTTAGTGGCGGATAGAATCAGTATATCATCCTTTAAACCCAGGAAAAAAATGACGATAGCGGCGGCAAAAAAATATTTAAACTCTGTAAATTCAGGCACCTTGAGGGTAATAGTCAGCAAAGCCGCCATGAATAAGCCTATAAAAATCCCAATTCCACCCAAGGAGGCAATTGGTTTGGTATGTAATTTCCTGGCATCCGGGAGATCGTATAACTTTTTTATTCTGGCCACTTTCATAATGGGCGGAATGGCCAAAAAAGTAATAATAAAAGATACTGAGCCTGTCAGCAGCGCATTAAGCATTCAGCGGATTTTGGGGTGCAAATTTACGTTTCATTGATTCATCTTTCCAACTTTTTTTATAATCATTGAAAATCCAGGTGTTCAAAGGTAGCAGATAGAGTAGAAACGATTTTAAAAAAAAGTTGCACATTTGCAACTCTATTGCTTTGGATCTGGACCAAGTTAAAAAGTTTAACTACACTAGAAAATTTTATGCCAACACTTAATGAAATCGCCTCGCAAATCAGAAGAGATTGTTTAAGAATGGTACATGGGGCTCAAAGTGGTCACCCGGGAGGTTCACTGGGATGCGCAGATTTTTTAACCGCACTCTTCTTTCAGGTGATGAAGCACCATCCGCAACCCTTTGATATGAATGCTCATGAAGAAGACGTATTTATTTTATCTAACGGACATATATCACCGGTTTTTTACGCTTCTCTCGCCCGCTCCGGATATTTTGATTTAACAGAACTGTCAACTTTTCGAAAAATCAATTCCAGGTTACAGGGACATCCAACAACCCATGAAGGGTTACCGGGAGTAAGGATAGCGACCGGGTCATTAGGACAGGGCATGAGCGTTGCCATTGGTGTAGCCCTTGCCAAAAAATTAAATAATGAGCAAAATATCGTTTTCACCTTGCACGGAGACGGTGAATTACAAGAAGGTCAAAACTGGGAGGCAATTATGTTCGCTCCCAATCATAATGTTGACAACCTGATTTCCACCATCGACTGGAACGGACAGCAAATAGATGGCCCTACCTATAAAGTAAATGACCTTGGCAACATCCGTGAAAAATTTGAATCTTTTGGATGGCATACACTTGAAATGAACGGAAATGACATGGAGGAAGTATTGCACACCCTGTCTGAAGCCCGCTCACTGGTTGGAAAAGGAAAACCAATCGCCATCATCATGAGGACCATCATGGGCAAAGGTGTTGACTTCATGGAGAATGATCACAACTGGCATGGAGTAGCTCCCAGCGATGAACAATTAAAAGTTGCTCTTGGACAGTTGCAGGAAACAATGGGGGATTACTAGGCTGACCAGCAATTTTGATTTGTAAATGAGGAGTGGTGAATCTCCTACGTATTCACTACTGATTATAAATAAAATTATTCTTCTCTTAACACATATTTCTGCAGTGAGGCTTTTCTGGCAGGGATCCACGATGCCCCCAGAGCTATCACCAGCACGGTACCTCCCACCAACAAAAAATCAGATACCACCATTTGAACCGGAAAGTAATTGATCATGAAGGTACTTCCCTGTAGAGGGATCAGATGAAACCTGGTCTGTAACCATCCAATGATAAAAGCCAGCAGCATCCCTCCCACACCTCCAATGGTACCGAGCAGCAGCCCTTCCGTAAGAAAAATCTTTTGTATAAAAGACCGGTTGGCTCCCAGTGCCTGCAAGACACTAATGTCTTGTTTTTTTTCCAGTACCAGCATGGTCAGGGCTCCCACCATATTGAATGCAGCTACCACAAGAATCAGGGAAAGGATCGCGTAAATGATCCATTTCTCTACGCGCATTACAGAATATAAACTGGCATTTTGTTCAAAACGGTCCTGGACAAGGTAATGAGGTCCTAAAAATAATTTTACCTCCTCCCGCACCTCATCAGCATCGGCATCCGCCAATAGTGCAATTTCTGCGGCCCCGTAAGCATCTGCTTTCATCTCCAGCATCCTTTTCACAAAGTCCAGATTAGTGATTGCATATTTATTATCAAAATCCTGCTGGATCACAAAAGAACCGGAAGTGTTGACCGCTTCAACACTAAGTGATTTTAACGGGTCCGTAAAATTAAATTCCCCCTTTCGTGACATATATATTTCCAATGGCCTGATATTCCTGTCGGATTGAACACCTACCGCATTTTCAATACCTGCCCCTAAAACCAATAAGGGGTGCTCCTCATCGCCAGTACTGAATGTTCCTTCTACCATATGGTCTGCCACCTGGGTTACCTGGGTGTAATTGCTGTCTACCCCTTTCAAATAAACGATCGACTGATAATCCGCTGAATCAGCTTCATAAGCTTTATTCTGTAACAAAGCTCTTTCCTCAACCACAAGAGATACATTTTTAATTCCTTTGACCGATCTGATTTTTTGTAACTGGGCTGCTGTCAATGTTATTTCCTTACCAGCAACAGGAGAAATTTTAAGGTCCGGATAAAAAGAAGAATACAGGGATTTCACTAACCCTTCAAATCCGTTGAATACACTCAGAACCAGGATGAGTGATGTGGTCCCTATGATCATGGCGATAATACTGATCCACGAAATAATATTGATGGCATTGGTAGTTTTTTTTGCTTTAAAATACCGCCATGCAAAAAGGGAGTTCAAAGTATTGATTTGGTTGATGGATGATGGTTCATGTGGATCTTTCCGGGTCGTTGTGGATGGCATTGTAATAGAAACCAATTCACTCTACTGTATCATCGGGAGCAGCAGGCTTTATCTGTTTGAAGATCTCCTCCATTTTGAAAACATGGTCAAGGGTA
>JANLYU010000137.1:0-4226 GCA_031365785.1 Flavisolibacter sp.
AGGTCTTCATCCTGTACGTTGAAGCCTAAGTTAGAAACATAAATGTTCATGATGATAATTATAAATTAGAAAATATTTGAGAGGCAGAAGTAAAATTAAGATGCAAGTTCAAAGGCAGAATAATTTAAAATACTATTGCAAGACTCAAATTAACAGTCTAAAGGTAATTTTTATTATTTACATTCTTGCCAAAATTAGCACAAGACTTAGTCTATGGAGGATTCCTAAGCATAACCGCCTTGTGCTGAAGGCCATCCACTTCTCAATAAGTTAGTTAAGTAAAGGGCATTTCATTAGGAACAAAGGGTAATTACCTACCCGAACTCTAAATAAGCGTATTAAATCCCTTTTGATATAAAAACCATCAGTAAATTGTAAAAAAATCCCATTCATCACTAAAAAGAGTATATGTCTATCACGCGAAGGTCTTTCGTCCACAAAACAAGCTTTGCAGTAGCAGGTGCCACCTTATTTTCACATCCGGTTTTTGCTTCCTTTAAAAAATACAAACTCACGGGAGTCCAATTGTATTCTGTTAGGGATCAGATGAAGGAAAACCCCCTGGATACTTTGAAGCAGTTGTCGCGGATGGGTTTTAAAAACATAGAGCATGCTAATTATATCAACCGGCGGTTTTATGGGTACACTCCCAAAGAATTTAAAAAGGTTTTGGATGACCTGGGCCTAAAGATGGTCAGTGGGCATACGGTAATGCGCACTCAGCATTGGGACGATGCCACCAAGGATTTTACCAGTGAGTGGAAGTATACCATAGAAGATGCCGCCACTATGGGTCAGCAATATGTCATCAATCCTTCCCTGGATACACCTCTGCGAAAAAATTACGACGGTGTTCTGGCCTTTCTGGACCTGTTTAACAAGAGTGGTGAGTTATGCAAAAAATCAGGGATGAAATTTGGCTATCACAACCACGATTTTGAATTCAATACCCTCCTCAACGGTAAAAAACTTTTTGACATCATTCTTGAAAATACCGATCCCCAATTGGTGATCCAACAATTGGATATTGGTAATATGTATGCAGCTGGAGGAAGGGCGATGGAAGTGATCCGGCAATACCCCGGACGCTTCAAATCGATGCATGTAAAGGATGAAATAAAAACCAGTGACAATAAAGAAACTTATGAAAGCACGATACTCGGGAAAGGCGTGTTGGAAGTAAAAAATATCATCGAGCTTGGCCGCAAAACAGGGGGAACAGAACACTTCATTATTGAACAGGAATCTTACCAGGGTCAAAATCCACTCGAGGCTGTAAAGACCGATTTAGCGATCATGAAAAAATGGGGGTACTGATTACATCACTTATAATTTTTGCTCATGCTTTTCAGGTTCCTTATCTGCCTGCTTTTTACCCTACCTATCCAGGCACAGGTTTTCAAGGCACCAGCCTACCCTCTTCTCACACACAGTCCTTATTTCAGTGTTTGGTCATTTAATGATACACTGGCCGCAGCCACCACCAAACACTGGACAGGCGCCGACCATTCCTTACGCGGCATCATAAAAGTGGAGGGTCAGTATTATAACTTTCTGGGCCATGATGAAAAAAATTACGAACCCCTCCTGCAATTTTCTGAAGAACAACCGTACACAGTATCCTATATAGAAACTGAACCCTCTGCCAACTGGAAGGATGAAACATTTAGTGATGGAAACTGGAAGCAGGGCGAAGCGCCTTTCAGCAGCAATAAGTCGGCAAAAACGCCATGGAACACTAAAGACCTTTGGGTGCGAAGGACTTTTGAAATAAAAGAACCTAACGTGGGTCCTCTGTTTCTAGCCTTGCATTATGATGATAATATTGAGGTTTTCCTGAATGGAAAACAGGTATTTCAAAAAGTGGGATGGAACCGAAAAATTGAATATTTTCCTATAGCTAATTATTTACAGCAAGGAAAGAATGTTTTAGCCATTCATATTAGTAATACTGCAGGTGGCGCTTATTTGGATGTGGGATTAGCCAAAGAACCTGAGAAAATAACATCCTTCCCTATACTTCAGGCTGTTCAAAATTCTGTAGAAATAAGGGCCACGCAAACTCTGTATCAATTCAGGTGCGGCCCGGTCAAACTGGACATCAAGTTTACTTCACCACTACTCCTTGACAATATATCCGCTCTGGCTACACCTGTTTCCTACATCACCTTTTCATTGACTTCAACTGATCAAAAAATACACCCGGCCACTTTGTATTTTGGTGTATCATCATCGCTTGCTTCTAATATGCCTTCCCAGCCCGTAAAGGTGGCAGCTTATTCTACAGAAAACCTTTTGATGTTAAAAGCCGGAACCCTGGAACAACCTATTCTTCAAAAAAAAGGGGATGACCTACGTATAGACTGGGGTTATTTGTATGTAGGCATTCCGAAAACAACAAAGGCAACTCAGACTATAGTGTCATCAACGAACCTGGCACAAGAGCTTCTCCACACCGACCTGGAAAAAAACATATCAGGAAACCATCTATTGTTGCTTACTAAAATTCCCTTTGAAGCAGTAGGCAGTACTACCCAAAAAAAAATGGTAATGGTGGGTTATGATGAATTATATGCCGTTCAATATTTCAATCAGAACCTCAAACCCTGGTGGAAAGCAAATCATTCTGCATCGATGGAATCTTCCATGGAAAAAGCAGCAAAAGATTATCAACTGATGATGACCTCCTGCCATACCGCAGATAAAAAGATTTATGGTAATGCCAGGTCAGCTGGTGGTGACCACTATGCGCAGCTTTGCGTATTGGCGTACCGCCAGTCTATCGCCGCCCATACACTGGTAAAAAGTCCTGAAGGGGAATTACTATTTTTATCCAAAGAAAACTTTAGTAACGGTTCCATCAATACGGTAGACGTTACCTATCCATCTGCTCCACTTTTTCTATTGTACAATTCAAACCTGCTGAAAGGAATGCTGAATGGTATTTTTTATTTCAGTGAAAGCGGTGCATGGAAAAAACCTTTCGCGGCGCATGATTTAGGTACCTACCCTATAGCCAATGGCCAAACTTACAAAGAAGACATGCCTGTAGAGGAATGTGGCAATATGCTGATATTAACTGCCGCAATCACAAAGGCTGATCATCATCCTGCGTACGCTAAAAAACATTGGCATACACTGACAATATGGGCCGACTATCTCCGCCGGGAAGGCCTTGACCCTGCGAATCAGTTATGCACCGATGATTTTGCTGGACACCTAGCACGGAATGCCAACCTGTCTATAAAAGCCATCGTGGCATTGGGCGGTTTCGCAATGATAGCAGAGCAATTGCATAAAAGCGATACCGCCATATTATTCAGAAAGATGGCTAAAGACATGGCTGCCCAATGGATGAAGCTGGCCTTCACCGGCGACCACTATGCACTGACATTTGATAAAAAAGATTCCTGGAGCCAGAAATACAACCTGGTGTGGGATAAATTATTGGGACTTCACCTCTTCCCACAAGAAGTTTATCAAAGGGAAATTAATTTTTACCTGAAACAACAAAATGAGTACGGGATACCTCTTGATAGTCGCAAAACCTATACAAAGTCAGACTGGATCCTGTGGACAGCCACCCTGGCTGAAAAAGATCAGGATTTTCAATCGTTGATCCTTCCAGTATATGCTTATTCACAGCATACACCTTCCAGAGTGCCCTTGTCTGACTGGCACGAAACAACCAATGGAAAACAGGTAGGCTTTCAGGCCCGAAGTGTGGTGGGTGGTTATTTTATAAAGACACTTGAAATGAAATGGAGAAAGTAGGCACGGGTGTACCCATTCTATCATCAACACGATTTTATTTATGTGGAACAATGAAGAAAGGATACGGATAGCTTATTCCACCTGCAGCTGAATAATGGTATCTACAAGCTTTACGGATTTTTTATCCAGGTATATAAAAAGGCCTTCTGGCTGCTGCTTAATTTTTAATGATAGGTGTTCGGGAAAGAGGTAAGCGGTGATGATTTTTTCCTTCAGTGCGGGGAGGAATACATAATCCTGATGGGGTGGTTGCAATAGGTGTACATACAGTACTTTATTTTTACGGGTTATGACTCCCCATTCCTGAGGTGCTATCACATTTCCCCGGGTGCCATAAATGCTTTCTCCATTTTGTTTCATCCAGTTTCCCACTGCTTGCAAGGTATCTATAAATTCTTTTTGGATGGTTCCATCTGGCATCGGACCCACATTCAATAAAAAGTTCGCATTCC
>JANLYU010000155.1:0-1521 GCA_031365785.1 Flavisolibacter sp.
TGCTATCCCCCCATAAGTGAATGGCAATGGCATTTTTGGCAATTACCTTGTTTTTGTTACTGATGAAATACAGGAGGAGTTCGTATTCCTTCCTTGTCAGTTCTACTTCCTGTTGATTGACCTTTACTTGCTTCTGGTGGAGATCAAGTTCAAGAAGATCATAAGTAATAATATTTTTTCCATCAAATGATTTTCTCCTGATGATAGCGGCTACACGGGCGGTTAATTCAGGTAAATGAAAAGGTTTGGTCAGGTAATCATCTGCTCCTGAATTCAGACCATTTACTTTATCATCAATAGAATTTTTTGCTGAAATGATCAGTACCCCGTCAAGTTTGCCCATATCTTTTAATTCTTTCAGAATATCCATTCCGCTGCCTCCGGGTAAACCAATATCAAGAATGATGCAGGCATAATCATACAAGGAAACTTTTTCAAGTGCAGAATGGTAGTCATACGCCACTTCACAGGTAAACTGTTCATTGGCCAAAAAGGCGCAAATTGATTGCGACAATTCTATTTCATCTTCTACGATCAGAACTTTCATACTATAAAATTAGAACTAAGGTGCCGGCAATGATCATTGAAGCGCCTACTCCGGTTTTCCATGTGAGTGCTTCTCCCAAAAAAATAACCGACAGCAGGATGGCTAAAGCCACACTAAGTTTGTCAACAGGAGCTACCTGGGAAACTTTACCCAACTGCAGCGCCTTGAAATAAAAAATCCAGGATAAACCAGTGGCGATACCGGACAGGCAAAGAAATAGCAGGTTTTGTTTTGTAATGGTTGAAATGGAATCCGTACCACCTCTGAAAATGGCCAGCGCCCAGGCAATGATCAGGATCACCACTGTTCGGATGGCGGTGGCCAGGTCAGTATTTACGTTTTTTATTCCCACCTTGGCAAAAATGGCGGTCAATGCGGCAAATAGGGCTGAAAGGAGTGCGTACGTCCACCACATAAGTATTCAGGATTGTATTCCGGTAAAGTTGGGAAATAAATCTGTATTCACTCGGAAGCTTCATCGGATTCATGTTGGTGGCACAATCATTACAGTAGTAAGGTGTCTGCATGCAAGCCATTCACTCAAAAAATATTTTATGAAAAAATTAATAGCAGGAATCATTTTCCTTTTATCAGTCATGGCCGTAAACGGTCAGGGACATCATTATTTACTGGAAAAACAGCTTCCCAAAGAACTCAAGGAAATATCAGGCGTAGCCAAAGATGGAAATGCCCTTTGGGTCATTGGGGATAATAGTAAAGGCGTGGTATACAAACTCGACCTCCAGGGTAATATCATTCAAAAAGTTACGGTTAGCAATGCCGGGTTTATTAATCCTGAAGCGATTTCTGTGGATGACCGGTTTATTTATATAGGAGATGTAGGCGACAATGGAGGTATCAGAACTTCCAGAATGATTATCAGAATAGCAAAGTCTGCACTGGGAAAGAACCTTGAGGCAACAGCCGTAGGAGAAGAAATCAAATTTACTTTCCCTGATGAAGGAGTTGTGAAA
>JANLYU010000175.1:0-25140 GCA_031365785.1 Flavisolibacter sp.
ACCATGGACCATGGACTATGGACTATGGTCCATACCTCATACCACCACATTCACCATTTTGCCTTTTACAAAAATTATTTTCTTAGGCAGTTTACCATCCAGCCATTTTTGAATCACCGTATTGGCCATCACCATTTCCTCCACTTCCGTATGCTCTGCACTCAGATCGATCTGCATGGTAGTACGCAGCTTGCCATTGATGGAGACAGGATATTCCTTTGAGCTTTCCACCAGGTATTGCTCTTCCAGTTTCGGGAAAGCCGCATCGATAATGGTGGAAGTGTTTCCCAGCTGGTGCCATAATTCTTCACTCACATGAGGTGCATAAGGACACAACATGACAAGCAGTGGTTCCAGAATTTCCCGCTTGTGGCATTTCATATCTGTAAGTTCATTCACACACATCATAAAGGCGCTTACTGAAGTATTGAAGGAGAAACGCTCGGCGTCCTCCTCAATTTTTTTGATCGTACGGTGCAGCACCTTGAGCTCTGCGGGCGTTGATTTATTTGTTGTTACAATTTTACCTTTTAGTTCATCAAAGAACAAACGCCACAGTTTTTTCAGAAACCGGTGAACGCCTTCAATACCCTTGGTGTCCCATGGTTTATCCTGGTCAATGGGTCCGAGAAACATTTCATACATTCTGAAAGTGTCGGCCCCATAGCGCATCACCACTTCATCGGGATTCACCACGTTGAAAAAGCGCTTACCCATCTTTTCTAACCGGGTTCCACAAAAATATTTTCCTTCTTCCAGTTGAAAAGTGGCGCCACTAAATTCAGGACGCCATTTTTTAAACGCTTCCATATCTAATTCCAATCCATCCACCAAATTGACATCAGCATGCAATTCATCCGTTTCGAATGAATCTTTCAAACCGTGTGAAACAAAATCATTGGTGCCACGGATTCTATAAACAAGGCGAGAATCACCTCCTATTTTTCCCTGGTTGAGCAATCTTCTATAGGGTTCATCAAATCCAATATATCCCAGGTCAAATAAAGCCTTTGTCCACATACGGCTGTACAGCAAATGACCCACTGCATGTTCGGTACCGCCCACATACAAGTCTACCTGTCCCCAGTAATCGCTAATATTTTTATCACAGAAGGTATGGTCATTGTGCGGATCCATATAACGTAAAAAATACCAGGAAGAACCTGCATAACCAGGCATAGTGTTGGTTTCTAAGTGCTTTTCGGTCCATTCAGGAATATTGGATAGTGGCCCCTCTCCCTCCTGACCGGGCTGATAGCTTTTTACGTGTGGCAATTCAAGGGGCAGTTCCGATTCCTCCAGCGGCCATGCAATGCCATCCTTCCACCTCACCGGAAAAGGTTCGCCCCAATAACGCTGACGGCTAAACGCAGCGTCCCTCATTTTATAATTGATTTTTCTTTTTCCCTTGCCTAATGCTTCGAGTTGGCTGATCACCTCTTCCATGGCATCCTTCATCTTCCTACCATTCAGGAAATCGCTATTACTCAGAAGGGCATCTTTGGTAGGATTGGCTTCTTCCCCATTATAGAGATCTCCAATAATATTGGTAATGGGCAGGTTGAAATGACGGGCAAATTTGTGGTCGCGTTCATCACCACAGGGTACCGCCATGATGGCTCCTGTGCCATAGCCTGCCAGCACGTATTCTGAAATCCATACAGGGATTTTTTGATGATTGAATGGATGAATGGCGTATGCTCCTGTAAAAACACCACTGATCTTTTTTTCAGCCATGCGTTCCCGCTCGCTCCTGCTGTTAACGTATGCTATATATTGAGTAACGGCATCTTTTTGTTGGGTGGTAGTAATGAGATCCACCAGCTCATGCTCGGGTGCGATGACCATAAAGTCAACGCCGAACAGGGTATCCGGGCGGGTAGTGTATACTTCCAGCTGCGGGTTGCGATCTTTTAGTAATGCGCTATCTGTAGTCAGGAGATCAAAAGTGATTTCTGCCCCGGAACTCTTCCCGATCCAGTTGCTTTGCATCTCCTTCATGGCTTCACTGAATTCTACAGTTTGCAAACCCTGGAGCAGACGGTCAGCGTATTCAGTAATGCGCAGGTACCATTGCCGCAGTCTTTTTTTCTCCACCGGGAAACCGCCTCTTTCACTCAGCCCATTGATCACTTCATCATTGGCCAGTACTGTTCCAAGTCCTTCACACCAGTTCACTTCACCATAACCACAATAGGCTATACGGTATTCCATCAAAATACTTTGCTGAATTTTTTCTGAAAACCCTTTCCAGCTTTCCGCCGTAAAGGTTACATGGGGGAAGTCAGGGATCTGAAATTGGCTGTTAGGGATGGGGTATTGAATATTTCCTTCCTGGTCAAATATTTTTACCAGTGTATCAATGGGCTCTGTTCTATTGTTCTTCCTGTTGTACCAGCTTTTGAACAATTGTAAAAAGATCCATTGTGTCCAGCGGTAATAATTTGGGTCGGAGGTATTTACTTGACGTTTCCAGTCGTAGCTAAACCCAATCTTATCCAACTGACTCCGGAAGGTGGAAATATTTTTTTGTGTACTCTCTGCGGGATGGACACCATGTTCTATAGCATACTGCTCTGCCGGCAATCCAAAGGCGTCATAGCCCATGGGGTGAAGCACCCTAAACCCTTTCAGCCTTTTATAGCGGGCATAAATATCAGAAGCGATATAGCCCAGCGGATGACCCACATGAAGTCCAGCTCCACTGGGATAGGGAAACATGTCGAGCACGTAAAACTTTGGCTTTGTAGGGTCTTCCGATACCTGATATACTCCCTGTTCGATCCACTGTCGCTGCCACTTTTCTTCTATGTCACGGAAATGATACTCCATTAAAATTTATGATTTGGGAACTCTGATGGTTGGACCATGGACCATCGACCATGGACTATGGACCATGGACCATGGTCCATAAAATCAGAGATATCTACAATACTTTTCTGCAGGCATCGTTAGAGAATGGCAAAAATAAAGGTTTCAGGGATGAGAAGTCTCCAAAAGCACTATTCCTGATACCAATAATCAAACCTTTACTTTTGCTGTTTTAAAAAACGGATCGTATGGCTCCTATTAGTAAAGCTGCAGCAAGACGTGGAAAGCCTTCCTATTTCATGTCTATTCTCGGTGTAACGATCGTACTTTTTTTTGTGGGCGTATTCGGATGGATCTTTCTAAGTGCCAGCACCTACATCAGGGGTTTGAAGGAAGATGTAAAAGTGATTACTTATTTACAGAAGAACGTGGCCCAGAAGGATATTGATTCCCTGCAGGCTTATATTGCTGCCAAACCATATACCAAGACCATTGAATATGTAGACAAAGAAACAGCCAAGAAAAGGTGGCTGGCCTCAGATGAACCTGAATTCAGTGAACTCATTGACGAAAACCCGTTGCCGACTTCCATTGAGTTTCATTTAAAAAGCGATTATGTGCATAAGGATACACTGACTGCCATTAAAAATGACCTCATGCAGCGTACGCTGGTGGTACAAACAGTAGACTACCCTGCGGCCCTGGTTGAAAAAATGGGCAATATCGTACGGTGGATCCTGATCGGCCTCATTACCCTGGCTGTTGTTTTTTCACTGCTCTCCATTATTTTGATTGACAATACCATCCGGCTGGCTATGTACAGCAACCGTTTCCTGATCAAGACAATGCAAATGGTAGGTGCCACCACAGGTTTTATTTCCAAACCCATGAACATCCGTGCTGTAATCAATGGCGCAATAGCTGCGCTCATTGCTATTGGTATTATTTTCGGACTGATCCTGCTATTTGAAAGTTTTGTTCCATATCTCAAGGACCTGCGGGATAATTCAAGGCTCATGATCCTATTTTTTACCCTGTTGGTGCTGGGTATTGGCATTACGGTGTTCAGCACCCATCGCAGCGTACTGAAGTACCTGAGGTTAAAACTGGATGAATTGTATTAAAATTCAAAATGATCTGGGAGCGCCGCAGGAAACCTTCTTTCCTCCATAACCCTCCTGTTCAAATAAACTTTCCTTATTTTGCTCTTAAGTTGATGTCATGAAACAAACAAAAAGTACAACGGTAACCAAAAAAAACACTTCATCAGGCATAGGAAGTCTATTTGACAGGGATAACCTCATGTGGATGCTGATCGGACTTGGAGTGATGACAGTTGGTTTTTTATTGATGGGAGGAGGAAGAAGTGAGGATCCCAATGTTTTCAACCGCAATCAGGTATACAGTTTTACCCGTATCACCATAGCTCCTATCATTATTTTGGGTGGGCTGGTGATTGAAATCATTGCCATTTTCAGGCGTCCTAAAAACAGTTAACCTATTCCAGGATGACCATATTAGAAGCCGTTATCATGGCAATTGTGGAAGGGCTTACGGAATTTTTGCCAGTATCTTCCACCGGGCATATGGTCATTACCAGTTCCTTCCTGGGTGTGGCAGATGATGATTTTACAAAAGTTTTTGAAGTAGCGGTGCAACTGGGTGCCATACTGGCTGTGGTACTTCTTTACTGGAAAAAATTTATTCAGTTCAATAATTGGCAGTTTTACGGAAAGCTTCTGGTTGCTGTGGTCCCGGCCTTGCTCATGGGTTTTTTATTTGGAGATGTGATTGAAAAATTACTGGCCAGCCAGATCACTGTTGCCCTTAGTCTTTTGATCGGAGGGATAATTTTATTATTTGTTGACAAATGGTTTCATCAGCCGGTCAGTAATGCCACTGACCTGTTAGCTACGGAAGTCACCAGCGCCGAATTGATTGAATCGGATGCGAAACTCACTTTCGGAAAAGCATTTTTTATTGGCATCTGGCAGGTGATGGCACTGGTACCAGGAGTGAGTAGAAGTGCAGCCTCCATTGTTGGCGGAATGCAACAAAAATTAACCAGAAATTTTGCAGCTGAATTTTCCTTCCTCCTGGCAGTTCCCACCATGCTTGCCGCTACCGGCTACTCCCTGTTCTTAAAAAAGTGGCACCACGATAACCTGGCCAGGCGGGGTTATGAAATCATTCTGGAAAACAGGCAACACCTCATGGCGTTTGTTGCAGGCAATATTGTGGCGTTTGCTGTGGCGCTTCTTGCGATACGTTTTTTTATCACGTACCTGAAAGCCTATGGGTTCCGTGTATTTGGTTATTACAGAATTGTCCTGGGCCTGGTGTTGCTGCTCCTCATTTTCGCAGGTAAATTATAACTGTCATGGCGCGCGCCGTTTGCTTGCTTAACTTTAACTCTATTGCCTAGCTTCCATCAATCAAACTACCAACATGCCAACTGCTTCCAAAAAAGTAATTAATGGATGGGCCATGTATGACTGGGCCAACAGTGTTTACAATCTGGTAATCACCACCACTTTTTTTCCGGTGTATTATACAGAAATGACACAGGAAGGGACATCTTTCAATGGGTATGTTACATTTTTCGGCAGAACTTATGTCAATACTGCCCTTTATAATTATGCGCTCGCATTTACCTATATGGTAGTGGCCTTATTGCTGCCGATTCTATCTTCTGTAGCGGATTATAAAGGGAATAAAAAAAGATTCATGCAGTTTTTCTGCACACTGGGTGCCATCGCCTGCAGTGGATTGTATTTTTTTACACCGCAATATTTTTCGCTGGGCATCATCTGCATGATGATTGCGGCATTTGGCTTTTATTGCAGCCTTGTATTTTATAACTCTTACCTGCCCGAAATCGCTGCTGAAAAAGACAGGGACAGGGTGAGTGCAAAAGGTTTTACTTATGGATATATTGGAAGTGTGCTCATGCAGATCATTGGTTTTTTACTGGTTTTGTTCTGGGACAAAATTCCTTTCCTGCACAGCAAAGGCGATGCGGTAAGACTCACTTTCTTGCTGGTAGGAATTTGGTGGATAGGTTTTGCGCAAATACCTTTCCGGAGATTACCTATGGGAAATGCACTCACCAGCGTGGATAAAAAATACAATATCCTTACCGGCGGTTTCAAAGAACTGAAAAAAGTGTTTGTTCAGATGATGCAGATGCCCATATTGAAACGCTTCCTGTTTGCCTTCTTTTTTTATAATATGGGCGTGCAGACCGTCATGCTGGCTGCTACCAATTTTGGAAGCAAAGTATTTCACCTGGATGCCACCAAATTAATCATCACCATTGTACTGATACAGCTGGTGGCTATTGCCGGTGCTTATCTAATGGCCAAACTGTCGGATCTGTATGGCAATATCAAAGTGCTCATCGGCGTTGTCATTTTCTGGATAGTGATCTGTATAGGCGCTTACCTGATGCAAACGGAATATCATTTTTATTCTTTGGCACTTTGCGTGGGCCTGGTGATGGGTGGCATACAATCCCTCAGCCGCTCTACTTATTCCAAGATGATGCCGGTTACAGAAGATACGGCTTCCTTTTTCAGTTTCTATGATGTAACAGAAAAAATAGCCATCGTTATCGGGCTCACCGCTTTTGGATATATCGAAGAGCTCACGCATAATATGAGAAATTCAGTTTTATCTCTTATTATTTTTTTTAGCCTGGGGCTGGTTTGTCTAATAGCTGCCTTAAATAAACAAAAACAAATGCAAGCTTCATGATGAAGTTATATGCTGTGAATACAGGTTATTTCAAATTGGATGGGGGAGCTATGTTCGGTGTGGTTCCTAAAAGCATATGGAGCAAGATCAATCAACCTGATGAAAATAATCTTTGTAACTGGGCCATGCGGTGCCTTCTGATTGAAGATGGCAACCGCCTCATTTTAATTGATAATGGCATCGGTGACAAGCAGGATTCAAAATTCCTGGGTCATTATTTCCTGAATGGTAAGGATACGCTGGATACATCACTTTCAGGGTATGGCTTTCAACGGGATGATATCACCGATGTTTTTTTGACGCATTTGCACTTTGACCATTGCGGAGGTTCTATCATCAGGGAAAATGATCAGCTGGTACCTGCATTTAAAAATGCTGTCTATTGGAGTAATCAGGAACACTGGGACTGGGCTACGCATCCCAATGACAGGGAAAAAGCATCCTTCCTAAGGGAAAACATTTTACCGATACAGGAAAGCGGCCGGCTGCGGATGATTGAATGGATAGGCCAATCGTCAGATCATCAGCTGGCTACCACCATTTTTACGGATTCTATTGAGGTGAGGTTAGCACATGGGCATACACGCGCTATGATGCTTCCTCAAATAAAATGGAACAACAGGACCCTCGTATTCATGGCCGACCTGCTTCCTTCCATGGGCCACATACCACTTCCTTATGTGATGGCTTACGACATGTTTCCCATGACCACCCTGCAGGAAAAGAAAAGCTTTCTTCAGGAAGCAGCTGACAAAAATTATATTTTGTTTTTCGAACATGATCCTCATATAGAATGTTGCGAAGTGCACCACACGGAAAAAGGCATTCGCCCAGGAAAAACATACCAGCTGACAGAATTGGAGTAGCATTCCCCCACATCGTCATATTATCAGCGACGTTTTCTTAAACTGGTTAATGGGTAGCGCAAATTCTTGAAGGCTGTCATATCCACTTTGACGCTTCCGATCAGGATGTCACTTTCAATGCGAACCGGCACTCGGCAGGCATCATCGCTTACCCAAACTGTCATTTTTTCTCCACCGGTGAAAAGAGTGCCATCGACCAGCAGGGGCTTGAATTTAATAGCTTTGAATTTGCCGAACTTTGTTTTCACTTCCTCCTTTCCCAAATACCTGATGTATAGCTGGTGCACCTGGTTTTCCAGGAACATGGTAAACGGGATAGTTTCGTTTTTGTGGTATTGGCTGAAATCAAGGTTGCGTGAATAATAGATCACACTCAGCACATCCTGAATACAGGAAGGCACCTGAAATCTTCCACTGTCTGTTCGGGCAGTATTGGTCGCAGGGTTGAAAACAATGTGTTCTGACTTGAGCGTTTTTCCTTCCATGATATCGCGACTGAACTTCAGAGGTTGCATGGTTACCGAATCAATAAAACTCTCATAAGTATCCCTTACTTTATAAATCCAATCATAGTAATCACTGGACTGTCCTGTTCCTTTTACATGAAACACCGTTTTTCCGTTAAGTTTTTCAATTTGGTTGGTAAAGGTGGCACTTCCTGCATGGACATAAATACCCGCCACTGCATAAAAAACTGAATAGCTGATCGATTCGCCGTTCTGTGTAGTAGAATTAACAATGCCGCAAAAACCCGACACCGGCGGATGGCTTTTTGAAGGAGTCAAAAAAAGTACGAGACACAGTTGCAGAAAGTATTCAAACAGTTTCATGTCGCTTATTGAAAACACGGAGTTTCAACAGAAGTAAACTACCAGCTATTGCTGGAAGAATCAAATTCAGGCACCATATCGTAACTGAAGTAAATCCAATGCCCAGCGTATTGGCGGAAAATAAACCCATAAGGAGGATAATGATCTCCCCCCTCAACCATACTTCAACAAGGGCAATGGAGGGTATGACCGCCATGGCCAGGAACACCACACTCATTACATCAAGCATAATGAATACTCCCACGTTCACATCAAATAAATAAAAAACAAACAGGTACTGCAACATAAAGATGATATAACGTACAAAGGAAAGCAAGAGCAAGCGCAACAAAAGCGGGGTAGTAAAACTATTGAGGGCTGTTACCAGATAAACATACTTCTGGTTTCTGATCCACTTACTGAAAACACGAACGCCACCCGTAACATTAAAATATAAAAATATCAGAAACAGGCAAAGTAGAAGGAGCCCATATTGAAGAAATTGTGCCACCAGGGTAAACCCGTTAAAATGTTCGAGTAAATTTTTTTTCAGTATCATCAGACCTGCTGTGCCTGCAAGCAGCGTTACCAGCAACTGGGCAAAACTACCCACCATCGTTACCGCTATTGTTTTCAGCCTGTTCCCCTCTGGCAAATACATGAGCCGTCCAACATATTCACCGATTCTGTTCGGCATGGTCACAGAAAAAGCAATTCCCGAAAGCACCGCCATGAAAGCCTGAACCAATGAAATCCTGTAAACACTTTGGAGGCAAAGCTTCCATTTATATGCTTCCACGCCCCAGTTGAATGGAATGAGCATCACGGCAAAAAGCAGGTACCCTATTTTAGTGGAATGAAAAGACTGCCTAATATGCCACCAGGAGGCCGCCAGCTGGGACTGTTGCGTGATTTGCCTGTACATGGAAAAGGACAACCAAATGAATAAAAGTGGACCCAGAAAATAGTTGGTGAAGATTTTGATATTTTTACCAAGCTGCATGTGCAGTAAAAATAAACACCCCACTGCAAAAGCCTGCCATAATATTAGGGATCGATCCGGGAACACTATTTATGGGATTCAGTGTAATCGAAGCATGGAATCAAAAGGTTACTGTCAAAATCATGGATGTCTTAAAATTATCAGCTAAAAAAGACCATTACGAAAGACTGCAATTGATCCATGAAAAAGTAACCGCATTGCTGATTGAATTTTCACCCCATCAATTTGCCATAGAAGCCCCATTTTTCGGAAAGAATGTTCAAAGCATGCTCAAGTTAGGACGTGCCCAGGGGGTAGCTATTGCTGCGGCGATGCAATTCAAAATTCCAGTTACTGAGTATTCACCGAAGAAAGTAAAACAATCCATCACGGGAAATGGGAATGCCGATAAGGACCAGGTATGGAAAATGCTTCAGCGAATGACTGATCTACCCGACCAACCCAGATCCTATGATGCTACTGATGCCCTGGCAGTTGCGATTTGTGATTATTTCGGAAGCAAACGTTTTGAAAAACCAGCGGTTGCCCGCAAAGTAAATTCTACATCAACGTGGGAAACCTTTGTAAAAGAGAACCATCACCGGGTTAAAACATAGGTGACTAAGTGTGACATCTTACAAGAGGTTCCTGATCACTGATGAAATGATACCCATTCCTATTTAGTTTCTGCTTTATTTTTCAGATCGGGATAGATGGGCCAGAATTTTTTCCTGGGCTCTTTTCAGGTCTTCAGGTCCAACTTTCATTTTGGGTTGGGTGAAATTGAGGTCATTGGCGGTATTGATGGGGATCAAATGCAGGTGGGCATGTGGTACTTCAATGCCAATGACACTGATGCCGCACCGGTTGCAGGGAAATGATTTTTCAATGGCCCTGGCAATGGGCTTTGCAAACAAAAGCATACCTGATAATGCTTCATCATCCTGGTCAAAGAATTTATCGGTTTCTAATTTAGGTACCACGAGCACATGGCCTTCGCGCAAAGGGAATATATCCAGGAACGCGAAAAACAATCCGCTTTCTGAAATTTTATAGGATGGAATTTCGCCGGTAATGATTTTTGAAAAAATACTCATACGAACAACTTTTGTATCCCGTCCTGCTTATCCTATGACCAGCTCATTTTACACTATTCCTATAAACTAATGTCTTCTACTTTGAACTTGATTTCGCCTGCCGGCGCAGTTACAATGGCTACATCGCCGATCTGTTTTCCCAGTAAACCTTTTCCAATGGGTGAAGAGTAGGAAATTTTACCTGCTTTCAGGTCAGCTTCTTTTTCACTAACGATCTGATAGGTGACCTCTTTTTTTGTATTGAGGTTGGTTACTTTAACTTTCGTGAGAATGGATACTTTGCTGGTATCAATGGTAGATTCATCCACAATTCTTGCAGTGGCCACCTGTCCTTCAAGCGCGGCGATCCGGGCCTCCAGCATGCCCTGGGCTTCTTTGGCAGCATCGTACTCGGCATTTTCCTTCAGATCACCTTTTTCCCTGGCTTCAGCGATAGCCCTTGAAGCAGCCGGGCGTTCCACACCCTTCATATGCTGGAGCTCAATCTTCATCTGCTCCAGGGTTTCCTTGGTAACGTATTGTATTCCGTCCATATATTATAGTTTAGGCTAAAAGAAAAAAATAGCAACGCCCTGGTTGTTCACCAAAGCGTTGCCTGCATCAACAAATATAAAAAGATTTACGGTACCAAATCAAAGCACGAGCTTCTTCAGTAATACCTCAGCCATACGGAAGAAAGCTTCTTTGCTGTATCCGGCAATATGAGGCGTAATGATCACATTGGGTTGTGCGATCAGGTAATTAAATTGTTCCTGTTCGCGGGGAGAAAGGGTAGTAATTTTTTCATTTTCAAGAACATCCAGCGCAGCGCCTGCAATTTTTCCAGCTTTCAGGGCATTGATCAGCGCTTCCGTGTCGGTAACTGGTCCTCTGCAGGTGGTGATAAAAAAGGGGCACTGCTGAAGGGAATTAAAAAATTCTGCATTGGCCAAATGCCGTGTAGTTTCCGTGAGCGGCACATGGAAGCTTACCACATCGGCATATTTTACAATGTGCTCCAGGTTGGCCTCCTTGATCCATCCACTTCCAAAACCTTGTTTATATTTATCATATGCCAGTAAGGTTACTCCAAACGGCTGAAGGAGACGTGCAAATGCCTGCCCGGTATTTCCAAAACCAATGATCCCGATCGTTTTTCCAGTCAGTTCTGTACCCCGGTTTTCATTCCTCAACCAGTGACCCTGTTGCACATCATTGAAAGATTTTGAAATATTGTTCATGAGATTGAGGAGCAAAGCAAGGGTGTGTTCACCAACTGCATTCCGGTTGCCTTCCGGAGTGCTGAAACAACGGATGCCTTTCTGATCGGCATACTCCGTATCGATCAGTTCCATTCCACTTCCCAGCCGTCCGATCCATTTTAATTTTTCTGCAGCCTGAAGCAGTGGTTTGTCGATTTTGATCCTGGTAGTTACCACCAGCCCTTCTGCTTCAGGGATGATGTTAATCAATTCGGCATAGGTGATTTCCGGAACATAGGCCACCTCAAATCCATGGGCGGTGAGTCTTTCCATCAAAGCCGGATGAGCGGCCGCAGTGATCAGTATTTTATGAATTGGTCCGGACATTATTTCATTTCAAAGGTTAGTTGAGCAAATTGTTCAATAGTAAGTTGCTCAGCACGAAGGTCGAAAATTTTTTTTTGAAGTGTGGCTGCTTCAAAAAGATTTTTACACGCATTGCGCAGTGTTTTTCTCCTTTGTCCAAACGCTGTTTTGACCAGGTTGAAAAAAGATTCCACAGATCGCATTTCTATATTATTTGTTCTACGTTCAAGACGTATCACACCACTTTTCACTTTTGGTGGAGGCGCAAAACTGCTCTCCTGAACATCAAAAAGGTAAGTCACATCATACCATGCCTGGATCAACACACTGGTAACGCCGTATATTTTGTTTCCTTCCTTTGCTGCAATCCGAAGGGCAACTTCTTTTTGGAACATACCAATTACACCGTCTACCTGACTGTTCCATTCCAGAACCTTGAACAAAATCTGAGTAGAAAGGTTGTAAGGAAAATTTCCTACCACCATAAAATTTTCCTTGAAGGGAGCAATCATACCAAGAAAATTCTGATGAAGGATCTTTTCTTTCAAAGCAGGATAGGTATTTCTGAGGAAGTGTACCTTCTCTTCATCTATTTCAACAGCGATAAAGTTAACGGAAGGAAGATCCATCAGGTATTTCGTCAGGGCACCTCCCCCAGGGCCTACCTCCAATAGGTTCTGAAAAGTAATTTTTTTCAGCTCCTCCACAATTTTCCTGATGATGTTTTCATCTTTGAGAAAGTGCTGGCCCAGTGACTTTTTCAGTGTGAACATTCCCACAAAAGTAAAGGGAAGGAGATTCTAGTTCTCAAACGTTAGAAACCTACTCTTTATCCACAGCTGAAAATGATGTATAATGAAATGGAAAAAGGTATTCAAAGAAAAAAATAAATTATTTTTTGTACAGACCTAACAGGTCTTACCGCACTTGAATTTTGTTCTGGGAAATATATTTGCCTGCTTACTTTTTACAGACTTTTATTACCTGCTGTTTCCATACAAGTTGGTCTGCCACTGCTTCCACAAAATAACTTCCTGCTGGTAACCTGTCCAGGTCATTGATCACATACCTGCTTTGCCCGGAAGTCAATTCTGCTTTTTCCTGCCTGATGAGTTTTCCGGCACCATCATATAGTCGCATACAAACATTTGTTCCTGCCGGCAATGTAAAATGGAGCACCAGTTGACGATCGAAGGGATTACCGACCACCTGCATTCCATTCATGGTATTCCTTCTGATCACCACAACAGACGAATACATGGAGCCGCCATCAATATCAATACATTTTAACCGGTACCACAGGGTTGCTCGCTGCGTGAGCACATCCTCATAAAAATAGCTGGTGGCATTGGTGGCAGGTATTACCGAAACAACCTGATAGGTAGCACCTTCCCTCTTACGCTCCAATTCGTAATGAACTACGTTTACCTGCTGTTCAACTTTCCAGCTTAGTCTATTTTCATCGGAGCGGGCCTCTCCATTAAATGAAATAAACTTCACTGGAAGGATCCCTGAAAACCTTGCGCTTCTGAACATACCCTTGCCATGTGTAGCGGCAACAAGGGTAAAATCTGCAGCATATTCAAGGTCTGTTACCTGGGTTGCGTCCCAAAGCCCTGTATTGTAGTCATACCAATTCATACCTCTATCAGGACTAACATAGACGCCCAGGTCTCCTCCCGCATAAATCACTTTTGGATTCACCGGATCTATCAGCACCGTATTGAAGGGTACATCCGGCAAACCTACACCTGCAGGTGTCCAATTCAACCCTCCGTCACCAGTCACATAAATATGTTGGGTACCAAACCCAGCCACCGCAGCAAAAACACTATCATCATTGGAATTGCTGATGGCAAAATCCATTACATAGCGATCCGGAAGAACATTGACTCCCGAACCATTTATGGAATTAAAAGGCGTATTGCCGGTAGTAGTTTTCAAAACACCCGGTAACCCTGTATAATACAAACCATCCGCGTTATTATCATATTGTGCAAAAGAAGAGGTGGAAACATAAACTTTATTGGCATTCACAGGTGATACCGCCAATGCAATGGCTGTTTTGTGCAAACCTTCGATATAATTGGAAGCAGTACCATATGAATTATTTGACCACGTGCTGCCCCCATTCGTGCTTTTATGAAGATTGTCGGTTGCGCAATAAACGATTGCGGAATTCGATTTGCTGTATGCCATGGGCGCTACGAAAGCGGTTCTAGAATCTGCAACAGTACCCCAGTAATTGGCCACATTGATTCCTGACAAACCACCATCTGTAGAGCGGTTGATGGCCCTGGCATCCCTGCTTGCCAATATATTATTATCATTATTAGGATCGATGGCACAGGTAGTTCCGTCTCCACCCACCCATGATACCGTATTCCAACCCAGCCCATTGAACATCACTACACCATTATCCTGCAAACCACCCACAATCATATTAGGATCCGTTCTTGAAATACCCATCGATGCATAAAACTGAGTGGCATTCAAACCATTGTTAATGGCTGTAAAGGAAGGAGTAGCAGACTGGGCATTCGTGCTCTTATAAATACCCCCATCACAACAGATATACAGGTTATTAATATTAGTAGGATCATACTGAATATCATGGATATCAGAATGAATGTTTCCTGACAGGCTTCCTTTGGAAGATGTTGAAATGGTATACTGGTAAGCATTCACTCCGGCAAAGGTGAGACGGTTGGCGTTGGAAGGATTGATAGCCACATCATGAGCACACCAATATTGGTAAGCCGCATGATCTGATGTCGGTAGTCCTGTCCAGGTAGTTCCAAAATCCATACTATGAAATAATTCTACCGATGCAGAAGTGGAAACCCCAATACTGGCCACTACATCATTTACGTTTGCCGGTACCCATCCAAATTTGATAAAACCCTGGAAGCTGGCCGGAAGTCCGGAAGTTACTTTTGACCAAGTTATCCCATTGTCTGTGCTTTTGAAAATCCCTTTAATGGTATTGCCCATGTTCCCTGCAGCACACATAATGGTGGTTCCTTTGACCACTACATCAGTAACATAAGTGATGTTTAATAACCGGTTCCAGGTAATTCCTGCGTCTGTTGTACGGTACAATCCATCGGTAGTGGCTGCGTACAGCGTGTTGGGTGTAGCAGGATCAAACCGCAGCGTTTGAACCGCAAACATCTGGCTGGAAGTCATTCTCAAAACCTGTGTCCAGGTAACACCACCATCCACGCTTTTGAGAATTCCAACACCATAAGTACCTCTTGTTTTCCATACGTTGTTTCCTGTATTTCCAGGGTTGGGATTGCTCCCGGTTGAATCCTCCCGATACACTTCTCCGGTACCTGCGTAAATAATATTTCCATTGGCAGGATGTATGACAACAGATGCCACTCCTAATGTAGGAAGGCCTGTATTGACCGGTAACCAGTTCATACCGCCATCCGTTGACTTCCACAAACCCCCACTGGCACTTCCTGCAAAAAGCCTGTTCCCATTGTTGGGATCTATGGCAATTGAAAGCATTCTGCCCCCAATGTTGTTATTTGGACCAAGAGGGTTCCACATTCCACTTTGTAACAACTGGCTATTTCTGGTAAGCATGCTGTTGCGAAGCGCTTCAGCCTGTCGCCAGCCATTCATATATTTTTCATCAAGGAAAGAGGGGTCCGGATAGGCACGTGCCAGAAACCAGCTCGAAAGTTGTTTGTCGATTCCGCTTTGTTCCTCAGCTTCATCTTCATGATCATTTATCGGTTCTTGTATGCTTATAATAAAAGAATGATGAATGTTTTTGAAAGGATGCATCACAAAAAACCCTGCACTGAGGAGCAGCATTGCCGAAAGCAGAAGGACGGTTTTTTTCATGGGTTGGAATTGTATCTAAAGCTGCTTCCAAAGTCAAAACTTATTAAGGGTTTTTCTTTATAACTCCTTCAAAAAGATAACATTAGCAGCACTAACAAATTTATACAATTGGCGCCATTTCTGTAAAGTAAATACCCCTCTTTGCGGGAGGGGTATTACTTGGGAACTATATACTTTATTATCTTTTGATAATCTTTTCCGTGGCTACCACTTCACCATCATGGTTCGTTATTTTGAGGATGTATACTTGTGGCTTGAAAGATTTCATATCTATATTCAATTCAATGGTGCTTTGGCTAACCAGGGATACCTTAGAATAAACGGATCTGCCCTGCACATCTGTAAGTTCGATCTTCAGTTGGTCTGCCTGCTTATTAGACAGCTTCAAGTTTAGTATGTCTATTACAGGGTTCGGATAAAGTGTTATGGTAACAGGCTTGCTGACCACCACACTCACCACTTTGCTATAAGCTACTGAACCATTTTTGTCTACCTGCCTGATGCGGTAAAAATTATTTCCCTGGTTTGGATGCTGATCAATGAACTGGTAAGGTGCCATTTGAGGTCCAACTCCTATGGTGCTATAATTGGAACCATCAGAAGAACGCTCTATGGCAAAATAATCATGCTCATTATCCACTACTGCTTCCCAGTCAAGTTTTACGGTTTGATCTGATTGAAGGGATCCAGTAAAGCTTAAAAAATTTACAGGAAGGGAAAACAGGAAAGTATTTGATTTGATGACGCTGAGATCATCAATATAAATTCCATCGTCTACTTCAAATTTGAATGTAGAAGGGTCACTGTCTGTTGTAAAAACAAATCGAAGACTCAGCGTAGCAGCACCTTTATAAGCACCAAGGTCAAAAACTTCCGGTGTCCAGTAATCTCGGATACCTGTGAATGCAGGTATGCCGTTTAGTGTAGAACCATCCAGGGTCCCTGGCTCCTGTACAGTGGTTGATCCCTGTATAGCGGTCCAGGTAGACCCATTAGTTGATACCTGCACCTGGCATTTATCACAAAAATTTTCAATGCGGTGCCTGGTCCAGAAAGTTAAATAAGCTGCTGTGGCGCCCACCAGGTTAAAAGTGGATTTATACAAACATATCTGCGTTTGATTTGCCGTATAGTTGGTACCAGCCGCGGATTCTGAAAGTGCTTGTGTTGAATTATAACCTCCTGAGGCCGTATACAACCAGGTTGCAGTACTTCCCGCAGGGTTCGACCAGTTGGTACCAAATGTTCCCTGCATATTATCTGACAGTAAAACAATCGGGTTCAAAAATTTAATTACCGTATCTGAATAAGTAATGCCCCCAGTGGTCACTTTCCATGCATACCTTACGCGCTGGCCATTCACCAGGGATGGAGGAAGCGTATAGTTGATACTAGCGGTGGTGGTTGCATAATAAACCATTCCCGGAATGGTTACGGGCGCACCTACACTTTGCACATTTTCAATGGGAACCAATTGTACAGTTATGGGTGCATCAGTAAGGCCCAGTCGTTGAATGCTGGCAGTCACACTACCTGTCAGTGATGAAAGAGACATATTGGTATTATCATGTACGTCTACATAAGATCCGGCTGAATAGGCCAGCTGCAGATTCTGATAGCACATGCTTTTACTCAGGTTAATAATCTGGCCCGCTGGTGCCCAGAAATTTTGTGTGCCGAGGGAAGTGGTAACTGAATTCGTAGTACCTCCACCTGCTGCTCCTTCTCCGGTCATAGCCCATACAGAATCTTTCAGGCCTCCGCTGATACCGGTTCCGATTTCTCCCATCAGCATATAATCTTTGAATCCACCGGCTACTTCATAGCCCAGGGCATCAAAACTATTAGCCGCTCGCATGCCGTTATACATTCCCATTAGGGCTGGCACTGCAGTATAAAATTGGTTTCCTTTGGTACCCATCGTATGTAATGCCTGCCTTCCAAATGGAAGTGAATAATATGGCCCGTAAGAGTGCTGATCAAAACCGCATATGACATGGTGCGCTTTCACAAAGTTCCTTACAGCATTAGTTTCAAATTCCGAGAAAGCCGCGGTTCCCCAATAGGTTTGTGCTGAGGTGGTAGCACTGCCGCAACTGGCTGCTGATCCACTGATCGGGGCACTGCAATTGGCCCAGTCGACACTCCAGTTCCTGTTCAGGTCCACTCCAAATACACCTCCTCCATTATCTTTCCTGTTCTTACGCCAGTCACCACCGGGTGTTCCACTCCAGTTGGTTCTGTTGTATTCCCAGCCATCCGGGTTCAAACAAGGTATAATGTAAATTTCACGGTTGTCTACCAGGTCTTTGATTCTACTATCCATGGCATATCTTTCACAGAGGTATTGCATTAGAAAGATCATGCTGGATCCGCCTATGGCTTCACGGGCATGTTGCAACCCCATGAAAAGCACTTCTGGTTCATTGAGTTCATCAACGGCCGCGTTGTCAGAGATTTTAATGACCCAGATATTATTACCCCCAACGGTTGTTCCGATGGAAGTTTTTGTAGCAAGGGTTGGGTAAGAAGCTACTAATGCATCCATAGCCGCTTCCATTTCAGCAAAGCTGTAATACCCACCAAAAGTTGCTTTTACCTGGAAGGCTGCCGGTGTAACAATAATATTAGCAGAAGAATTACCAGGTTGTTCTATGGCTACCCGTGTCAGCGGATTTTTTAAAGACGCATAATATATTTTGTTCAGTGAATCAAGTTGTTTCATCACATCAGGTACCAGGATCTGATATTGGTAGGTGGTGTTTTTTAATTTGGCAAGGGTGGTTGTATTGATTTCAGATACTATGCCTCCGTCCGTATCAGTAATGAAGTGATCAATTTCCAAAAGTCCTAATAAACTGGCTCTTGCATTGATTTCTTCCGGTGCAAAAATTTTTATTTTCACTATTTTATCCTGTGCAATGGAAAAAAAAGGGAACAGGAATAATAAAAGCACAAGCACACGTTCAATTTTGGTCGGTTTCATAGAATTCTCGCTTTAGGGTTGGTTATTTCTTGATGACAAGCTTTTGAGTATATATTTTTTGATCCAGCTGTACCTGCACCGTGTACATCCCATTCAATAAATGCTGGATGCTCAATGGAATATTCTTTGATCCTGGTTCCACCACAAAGTCCTGCATGTACACGTTCCTGCCAGCTATATCCAGCAAGGTTACCCGGGCTGATTTTGTGACATCTGTGTTCAAGGTAAGCCTGACCACATCTGAAGCCGGGTTAGGCGTAAGGGACCATGACAATTCATTTGAAAAATTGATCATTTTCACCTTGCTATAGGTCACCGATCCATCAGGTTGTTTGATTTTCAACCGGTAATAGGTTTTATTCTTTCCGGGATGAAGATCCTGATAAGAATATACAGAAGAGGTGTTTCCTGTACCTGTTTGTTGGTAAAGTAAACTCCAGTTTTGAGAATTAGCACTTCTTTGCAACTCATATAAGGTACCGGTCTGCTCTCCTGTTGTATTCCAGTCAAGCTGTACATTTTTATCATTTACTTTCTGGGCATCAAATGAAAGCAGCTGTGTACCCAGCGAAAAGAAATTCACCAGGATCTTGTAGTCTTCCACCTCTCCATTAGAAAAATAGCCCGTTGGATTAGCAGTGGTCATACCATTGGATGCACTGGTTAATCTGATCCTCAAATAAGTGGTAGAACCATATGTTAGGGGTGAAGTAATTCCATTCCAGTAGAGGTATATATTTTGTACAGAAGCACTTGAAGGAACATTATAGGTTAACCCTTCCGACGCATCGAAAACGCCATTGCCATTGTAATCGAGCCAACCAACCATAGTAGCATTGGCGCCAGTATTGTTGAATACTTTAGCCTGTATAAGGTATTGTCCTGTTGGTGGATTGTATGGTGGTAAAGAAGAAAACGCATCATCGAGGTTATCGGAATTGGCTGGTGCTGTTTGTCCTCTTGTCACCCATTCTTTGGATACGGAGGTACCCAGGTACAATAAAGGATCCAGTTCATGCACCGCCGGGTCACCTGCTACCGGATCGTAACTAGCGGGGGCATCACCGAAATCACAAAGAGGTCTAAAGGCTTCCGCGGCATCACCCAAACTTGGAATAGCGGGTACAAACGCAGGAGTTGAAGTCAGGTTGGTCCTTACTCCAATGGTTCCTGCTGCCGGATTATACAAAGCTACATAGGGATTGGTTCCCGGGTTAATAGCATGCAGCTGGTAAATATTATTATTCCAGGCCACCGTAGGCTGACCAGGTGTAAAACCTGCAGGTAAAGGGTAGTTCACGGTGGCACCCGTCATCAGGTTGTACTGGTAAATATCAGTTTGCGTGGTGCCTCCTGCCCCGTCGAAATCATATAGCACTCCATTGGTAATGGTAAAGTCAGACCAGTCGTGCAACAACGTTCCCACTCCATCGTCTGCGGGTAAACCATACACCTGGCTAGCCCTGTAAGGAATGTTCGATGCATCGAAATCAAGTCTCCAGATGATAGACTCACGGCCTGATGTTCGTCCGCTGTTAGGGGTTTCCACACCTAAATACAAAGATCCATTATAAAATGCAGCTGCACCTGATTCTATCCCGGTGAATGAAGTGGTAGGAACTCCTATGGTATTTAGATCAGCGACTACAGTACTCATGACATCAGTATTGAAATCATATTTCCTGAGGATCCTGTTGGTTCCAGGTGTGGCCGTTAAACTAAATACATAATAAAGTATCCTGTTATAAACATCATAGCCCATGGAGTTGATAAAAGAAGAGCTACCCAGACTCATTGGGTCGGTAAATAATAACTTGGTAATTCCTGTTAAAGGGTTGACAGCATATACACTTTTATCAAAAGCGTGCAGTACATACCCAGGCATTCCGGTGAATGGTTTTGATACGGCGTAATAATTATTAGGAAAACTGCCGGGTGTACATGCTGTAATATCAGAGATCCAGAAATCATCAGCAGTTCCACCCATGGAAATCGTAATCGTTTTAACAGGACTTGTAATGTCAATATTGATGACGGCTGTATTCAGGTTGTTAGCGATAGCACCCACAACAAGTGAGGTAGCCGTTGCTGTTGTTGTACCGGATCCAGCGATCACAATGGCTGATGCCGCATTGGCCTTGCCCATGGTAATCAATTCTGGTACTCCCATTGCGTTATTACCGGAGATGGTTGTACTCTGGCTATTATCGAGATCGTAAATGCTGAATTTTAAATTATTGACTTCAGTTTCAAAAGTCAGGGTAATGGTTCCGTTTCCGGTGAAGTTAATGTCTGCCCCTGTTCCGTAAGATCCTGCTTCACCTGTATGCGCGGTGTTTTCTCCTAAACTATTGGCATCAGCATAATTGTGTGAAATCGTTAACCTGTTCAGCCCGAATGCAAAATTCTGTGTTTGGGATAATGCATTGGAAGGAAGGTAACCGTTTGCGGATGTGTAGTTTCCGGTGTAAACAAAATAATCAAGGTAATCCCAGTTGAGGGTTGCCTGGGAATATCCTGCGGCACACTGTGCGCGCAACATACCCGGAAAGGCAAGCATGCAAAAGATACTTAGGATACGTAATAGTTTTTTCATAGCTGGACAGTTGATCATCAAAGGATACTAATCTATATGCCGGAGCATACTACAACCAAATGTCTAAGGGAGATGTGTGTTGAAAGAAACTGAATGAAACATGCAGACATCTTCAAAAGGCATTGGATTGTAACACAAAATGAGAGTTTTTACTTAAAAATGCAAGCCGATACGTATTTTTCCTAGTAATAAACTCTTAGAATAGTTTCCCGACGGCTCTCGTCGCTAATAATAATATCAAACATCTATATATTGATTCTATTAAGCAATAGTAGATTGACCGGGTTCTTACGTGGACTAATAGATTATTTTAGTTATCTCTAATTGTTTCCTTTTATTTGCTAAAAGATTACGGATGCATAAACCCATCATTGGAATTACCTGTGGCGACATCAACGGAATTGGGACAGAACTGATTATCAAATCCTTTTCCGACCACCGGATTTTAGAACATTGCACGCCTTTGATTTTTGCCTCCAATAAGCTCATTAATTTTTACAGGAAGTCATTACCAGAAGTGCATTTTAATTACCAGATCATTAAAGATTTTAATAAGATCAATCCCAAACAGGTGAATATCTTCAATTGCTGGGAAGAAGACATGGCTATCAATCCGGGTCAACTCACGGAAATCGGTGGAAAATATGCTGTTAGGTCGCTGTTACTGGCTGCGGACGCCATCATGCAGGGACATATCCAGGGTCTGGTCACAGCGCCGATTCATAAGAAAAATGTTCAATCTCAGGAGTTCAGTTATACAGGTCACACCCCATTTTTAAAAAAAATAGCCAATACACAGGATGCGCTGATGCTACTTTATTCCATGAACCTAAGGGTAGCCCTGGTAACGGAACATATAGCAGTAAAATCTGTGGCAGACCATATCACCCGGGAAAGCATACTGTCAAAACTTCATTTACTCCATGCTAGTTTAAAACGCGACTTCGGGATTGATAAACCGAAAATTGCTGTACTTGGCCTGAACCCTCATGCCGGAGATGAAGGACTTATTGGGGATGAAGAAGAAAAAATCATCCTACCTGCCATCCAGGAAGCGAAACAAAAAATGTTGGTGTTTGGAACGTATAGCGCGGATGCATTTTTTGCACGACGAAGTTACCTGCAGTTTGATGCGGTACTGGCTATGTACCACGACCAGGGACTCATTCCCTTTAAAACCCTTGCAATGGGTGAAGGGGTAAACTTTACTGCCGGACTTCCATTTGTACGCACTTCTCCTGATCATGGAACCGCTTTTGACATAGCAGGTAAAAATCAAGCTGATGAAACCTCATTTACCACAGCCATCTTCGAATGCGTAGACATTATTAACCGGAGAAATGAATATGATGAGCGCAATAAGAACCCTCTTCGAAAAATAACGGCCGAGGTGTTGAAGAATGTGGAAGATGAAAAGATCGATATTGAAAGGGATATGTAAGTTCAGTCCGGCGGTCTCAGGTGAAAGTAAGCATTACATTATTCCTACCCACATTCGATGTCTAAGACCGAATGCATCCTGAATTCTTACCACACAAAATTGAAAAATTTATTGATTCTTTTCTTTATTTATTTTTTAGAAATACTTTATCATCCACACCTTTGTTAATGAGGTAATTAAAATAAGTGATCGTTACCTTGCCTTTTTGATTTTTTACACCCTCCTCCTTTTTCTTTTCACCCTTTTCATATTCAAAAGTAATGCCTTTGGGAAGTTTGTAATCTTTGGTATTGAAGATGAATACCACCTGGTCTGGCAAGCCCCATGATGCATACTTTCCATATTTCAATTCAATTTCATAAGAGCCATTTTCTCTTGTTGTAACAATTGCTTTTCTGACTACCAGTTTTTTTTCATCAATAAAAAGTGTAGTCAGCACCACTTCATTATGATCTTCTGTGGGCAACAATTTAATTACTTTCATAACCATGCCATTGACCATCATATCCTTTCCGGGCACCACATCATAACCTTCATTTACCAGTAAGGAACTGATGTTGATGCTCACACCACCCTTCGGTAAAATGGAAATGCCACCACTTTTCTTTACGGTGAACTGATCTGGCTTTTTATAATATACAGTTACTGCCGAAGGTGGCGCGTCAATAAAAGAAACATCCAGCCGCATGTTGCCATCCGCCTTGTAATCATGAACCTGGTCGAGCTTGACTTTGATCTTTTTCACCAGGTCAGCCGCTTCCTGTGCCTGAATGTGGAAAACCAAAATCAGTCCTAACATTATTAAATAGATTCTACGCATAAAGATGATTTAGGAAAGAATGTCTTTTTTGCGAAAAACATAAATCGCTGCTGATACAAAAACTAGGATGTGACCCAGCAGAACGAACCCAGATTTCCATACCTCCCGTTGATCTACGGGCCGGTCAAGAAATCCTTTCCAGTTGAGCATGTGATTAGTGAACAGATAAGGTTTTAGGGCATTGAAAAAAGGAATGTCCATGGTGGTTAAAATGGTACAAACAATCACAACACTCATGGCACCAATGATGGGGCCAATAGAATTTTCTGCAAAAACTGAAAGCATGAAGGCCAGCGAGGCCACTGTAATCATGGATAAGGCGGCAAAGCCATATGCAGCTCCAAATCTCCACAAAACATCAAAGCGGTCAATCAGGATGATCCTGTCACTTTTGAAGACAAGCAAATCGCTGGTACCAAAAATCAAAACCGATCCTGCCAGTCCTATCACGGCCATGAAAGTCAGCAAAAGAAGTGTGTATACAACGGCTGCAAAAAACTTGCTCAGTATGATCGCCGTTCTTGAAACCGGCTTGGTGACCAACATGCGCAGGGTACCCATATTAGCCTCTCCTGCTACCAGGTCGCCAGCTACCAATGCTATCAGGAGAGGCACATGCACCAGCAGCGTTTGAAGGATGATTAGAAAAACCAGGTATCCGTTCATTTGTTTTCCTTCCACAATAAAAACACTATTCACAGATCGCATCATGAAATCCAGGTAGGTCGCACCATCTGCATACAGGGCCAGTTGCACCAGAAAGATAATAGCGGCAATAGCCCCGAAAGCTATATAGGTACGGGGTTTTTTGAAAATCTTGAACAGTTCAATCCTGGTAAGTTGCCACATGACGGTTTGCCGTTGTAAGTGAAAGAAAATAATCTTCAAGGGAATGTTTAGGCTCCAGCGCAGTGACGGATATGTTTTCAGCTATGCAGAAACGAACCAGATCAGGGATAGCGTGTTGATGCATTTTGAATAGAAGTCTTTCGCCGGGCTGTAATAAAGTGGCCCATGGTGAATGAAGGAAAACAATTCTTGCTTCTTCATCATTCAGGGTTTGCAATACTACCAGAGTACCGGCAGGGTCTAACAGATCAGCAACTTTTCCTTCAGCAACTTTCTTTCCTTTGTCAATGATCAGCATGGCATCTGCAATGACCTCTATTTCACTCAGTAGATGTGAGGATACAAACACCGTTTTACCTTCTTCGCGACAAAGTTGGAGGATGAGATGGCGCACGTCAGCGATACCCTGAGGGTCCAGCCCGTTCGTTGGCTCATCCAGAATAATCAATTTGGGATCATGAATCAGGGCACAGGCGATACCCAATCGCTGTTTCATTCCCTGTGAAAATGTTTTAACCCGGTGATGGGCCCTTCCGGCAATACCAACTTTCTCCAGTTGCTTCAAAAGGTGAAGCTGGGAAAAGTACCGGCCGCTCAATTTTGCCATGATCCCAAGGTTTTCTATGGCCGTGAGATATTGATAATGTTCAGGAGTTTCAATGATTGCACCCACGTGGCGTAGAATTTCCAGACGGTGGGTGCGAATATCTTTTCCAAAA
>JANLYU010000180.1:0-4353 GCA_031365785.1 Flavisolibacter sp.
ACAAAGATGAAACCATGTCGGAAAGCCTTCAGAAAGAAATACAAACCCTGAAATTTGAATACACCCATATTTCTCCGGATTACCTGAAATTAAAACCCACTTATTTCAATAGTGGATGCTGCTGTTTCAGTGATGGCGATATTACCGGTATTGAAATTGAAGGCAATTGCATGCGCATGATCAAATGGCATATGAAGGATGGGGTGCCCACTCGCATCATCCTGGAAGAAACACCCATTGAAGAATTAATGGAAGCCATTCAATGATGGAATCAAAGATTGAATAGGGTCTATCAGCAACAATTCATAATCCATGGTCAATTGTCAATTGTCCATGGTCCATGGTTGGCCTCAAAATCCCTTTGCCTTCAAACTATTATTTTTCCGGTTTACATCAGGCATCAACTGGTCGGGATCCAAAACCACGTCAGTGATCTTACTGGTGGTTGGCACACTGAAAGTCCATTCACTGCCACGCTGCCACACTTCAACTGGAAGTGATATCCGCTGCTCTTTTCCATTGGATTCTTTGATCAGCACTTCAACAGGCATCACCATTTGCTCCAGATTCTGAATCGTGATGGATGCTCCGTTCTGCGGCTTTTCATCTTCATACTGCACACTTTTTACCGACTGATCCAACTTCCAGTTATTCATCACCCAGCCCCTCCAGAACCATCCCAGGTCTTCACCGCTTACGTTTTCTATACTATGGAAAAAATCGGTGGGCGTCGGATGTTTGAAAGCCCAGCGGCGAATATATTCCCTGAAGGCCATGTCAAACCGGTCTTTACCCAGCACTACGTTGCGCAGGGCATCCAGCATCATTCCTGGTTTCAGATAAGCTGCTATGCCCAGATTGCCCTGTTGGATCACTTCCGGTGTAGCCAGTAACGGATCCATATTTTCATTGAATGAAGCTGCTATTTTCTGTTCCTGAGGGAAAAATGAAAAATTGGAAAATTCACCTTTGTTGAATTCCTTCGTAGATAATCCATTAATGAAAGTATTAAAGCCTTCATCCATCCATGCATATTTTCTTTCGTTGCTTCCTACGATCATGGGGAACCAGGTATGTCCAAATTCATGATCCGTAACACCCCACAGGTCACCGCCTGCGTCACCATGACCGCAAAAAACAATGCCGGGGTATTCCATGCCGGCAACAATTCCAGCCACATTAGTAGCTACCGGATAAGGGAACTCGAACCATTTTTTAGAGTAGTGCTCAATAGAGCCTTTAACCATTTCCGTACTGCGCTGCCATCCATTTTCCTTGATGCTTTCTCTGGGGTAAACGCTCATGGCCAGCGATTTTTTACCACTGGGAAGGTTGATTCTTGCCGCATCCCAAACAAATGCCCTTGAGGCAGCCCATGCCGCATCCCGGGCATTTTGAATTTTGAAATGCCAGGTCTTATTGGCAGCACCTGTAATGATGGTTCCGTTTTTTATTTCATCCGCACTCCGGATCACCACAGTTTTTTCGCTGTTGCGTGCAGCTGTCAGCCTTGCTAATTCTACAGGGGTTAAAACTTCTTTTTCATTTACTAGTTCACCGGAGCCCACGATCACCATATCTGCGGGCGCTGTAATACTGTAATCTATATCTCCATATTCCAGGTAAAATTCACCCGCACCTAAGTAAGGGAGTGTATTCCATCCCTGGATATCATCATAAACAGCCAACCTGGGAAACCATTGGCCTACCTCATATACCCATCCATTTTCAGTACGCAGTCTTCCCATCCTGTCTGTTCCATATTCTGGAATGGAAAACTGATAGGTGATGGTCAGTTTGATACTATTGCCAGAAGGCTTCAAGGGTTGCTGCAGCCACACCTGCATCCTGGTATCAGTTTCATTATAACGCGGACTGTATTTCTGACCTCCTGCATCAACTTTCACTGAGGTGATGATATCACCTTTGGTAAAATTTGAATTGGCCCAACGGCCTCCGGTTTGAGTAGTAGTGGATGATCCCCTTGAATCCTGCCGGTAAATATTCTGATCCAGTTGCAGCCATAAAAACCTGAGTTGATCGGGAGAATTATTGGTATACGAAATATCCACTTTCCCGGTAACGGTATGGTTGGTAGTATCCAGTGTACATACCAACTTATAATCGGCACGGTTCTGCCAGTATTTGGGTCCGGGCTCACCACTTGCACTTCGGTAATCATTGCCGGTATTGGTATAAAAAACCGGATCAAACACTTTCCTGTGATCATATCCTGTTTGAGAAAATACATAGGTGACAAGGAACTGGCAAAAAACAAGCAAACATATTTTATTCATGGTACAAAAATGAAGGATGTAAATTAAATGTTTTCCGTTGGAGTGATTGTTAATTATGAGGAACGATAAAATGGGAGGCCAATGCTCAGGGAAACATCTTTTCAGCCATCAATAAACTATCTGTCTTTCCCACATCGATAAGTTGATCTCCTGAATGGTCATAGCCTGCAATTTTTTGGTACGGCGCAAGCGACAAGTACGCATCAATGAGGGAAAACTTGCCCGTAAAAGGAATCAGATCAAAAACTGCCGGTTCAAAAAGTGCAATGCCGCTGTAGGCTTTTTCAAAAACTGTAACGGACGGTAACACCATCTTTTCTTCACCGGTTTTTGTATTGCGCCATCCTATCATGCGGTCTTGCTGGTTGAATAACAGGTAGCGCGCCGTTTTCCTGTTCGTCACCGCCACAGTAATCAATGAGCGTTGCTGCCGGTGAAAGTTGATAAAACCGGTCAGGTTCATTTCGGTAAGTATGTCTACATTGATGGTGAGAAATGTTTCACCCGACAAGTAAGGTTTTGCTTTCAGCAAACCCCCTCCCGTCTCCAGTACTTCGATACTTTCATCACTGACCTGCACCTGGCTGCCCCAACCTTTGGATGCTGAAAGCTGGTCGATCACCTGACCGGAGAAATGATGCACATTCACAATGATTTTATAAATACCATATTGCTGCAGGTATTCTATGTTACGTTGCAACAGGGATTTACCATTCACCATGGCAAGGGCCTTTGGATGCGCATCTGTCCATGGTTTAAACCTTGTTCCCAGTCCTGCAGAAAAAATCATTGCTTTCATATATGCATTATAGTGCAAAAATAAACGTGTGGATAAAGCACTCAATTACTATTTAATGCTGAGGAGTATAACTAGTACCCGCTTCCCTCATTTTTGTTTCGTTTGATGTTTCACCTTCACGTTGTAATTTGCCCTCATGCAGCAAATGATTGAAGAGGTGTCAAAGCTATATGCCAATTGGTGTGGAAAAACGCCTTTGCAGGTGGATGTGTTGCCGCAGTCGGGCAGCGACCGGAGGTATTTCAGGTTATTTGACACCAATGGTAAAACTATTATTGCCACGCATGGCATCAACATTCCCGAAAATGAAGCATTTATTTATTTTTCAGAACATTTTCATAAAAAGGGCCTGAGTGTGCCGCTCATCTTTCACGTCCAGGAAGACCGAATCTTATATCTCCAGGAAGATTTCGGAGACATTTCCCTGTTGAATATTCTTGAAGAGAAAGGTTATACCACTGAAGTCTATGACCTTTTTCGCGAAAGCCTTCGTCAACTGGCACGTTTGCAGGTTCTCGGAGATGAAGGTATAGATTATTCAAAATGCCTCACCAACCAGGAATTTGGAAAACAGGCCATCCTGGCTGACCTGTTATATTTTAAATATTATTTTCTTGATGCACTTAAAAAACCATACGACAAACAAAAACTGATTGATGACTTTGAAGCGTTGAGTAATTACCTTACCCATACAGAATATAAATATTTTATGTTCCGCGATTTTCAAAGCAGGAACATCCTCATTACCGGTGGCAAGGAGGTCCACTTCATCGATTTCCAGGGCGGCATGAAAGGTGCCCCGCAGTACGATGTGGCCAGCATGATCTGGCAGGCTCGAGCGAATCTGCCTGATCACTGGAAGGCAAATCTCCTGGACGATTACATGAATTCATTGGAAAGCCTGATCAACAATACCATCGACAAGGAAGTGTTCCGCAGCCAGTACAATGGATACGTGCTGATCCGGCTGCTGCAGGTGCTGGGCGCTTATGGGTTCCGCGGACTTTTTGAACGCAAGGCGCAATTCCTGACCAGCATTCCTTTGGCATTGAACAACCTGCGCTGGTTCATTGAAAATAACAGCCTGGGTATTGTAGTGCCCGAATTCAGAAGGGTGCTGGGTCTTTGTATCGATGATGAGATCATACAGCGTTTTACACCTGTACAGGCCAGTGAAAAAACCCCTCTCGTTGTGAGTATCTGCAGTTTCTCCTACCGGAAAGGCATACCCGAAGATGCCACCGGCAATGGTGGAGG
>JANLYU010000197.1:0-2250 GCA_031365785.1 Flavisolibacter sp.
TGATATTTTTCATAAAAGACTTTTTCCTTAAACGCAATGGCAATTACCTCGATGCCATGAATTTTTCAGGATGTTTTTTCAAATGACTGGTTTTATCCTGATAGGCCTTAGCGGCTTCCAGGATAGAGGCTTCATCATACAATTGGCCAATGAGGGTGATGCTTACGGGTAGTCCTTTTTGATTGAAGCCCATAGGCATGCATACAACGGGGTTGCCCGTGAGATTGGTAATGCTTAATTGATGGCCAGCAAAACTGGGTACAATCACCACGTCATAGTTCTTCATGAAACGCTGCACCTGCTCACATAATGCAGACCGGTAGCGGTTGGCATTGATGTATTCCACAGCGGGAATTAACCGCGCAGACCGGAAGGAATTAGGCCAGAAATCCTTATCCTGCCTTTCGATCAGATCGTCCCTGTTGGTACGGGTCAGTTCATCGAAGGCCGCAGCAGATTCCGCATTCAGGATAATGCTTACAAGATTAGCAGGATAGACCAGTGAATCCGGAAAGTTGACGGCTTTTATATCAACTCCCATGGACCTGTACACATCAAGCACCTTCCATTCCAGGGCTTCTTTGGGAAGGTTTTTAAAATAATTTTCAGCATAAGCTATCCGTAATTTCCGGATATCGGTTTTCTGTTGAAAATGGAAACGGTGTTCCACTGCACTCGGATCTTTGCCATCCGTGCCTCTGATGTAATCATATACAATGGCATCGTCTTCGGCACTCCGGCAAATAGGCCCAGCTTTGTCGAGGCTCCAGCACAATACCATGGCGCCGCTTCTGCTCACGGTGCCAAAGGTCGGACGCAATCCAGTGGCTCCGCAACGCGTAGATGGAGACACAATGGAACCCAATGTTTCTGTACCAATAGTAACCGGTAATAAGCCTGCAACAACCGAAGCGGCCGACCCGGCCGACGACCCGCTGGAACCCTGTTGAAGATTCCATGGATTCTTGGTTTCCCCGCCAAACCATTTATTATTGTAAGCCAATGCACCAAGAGATAGTTTGGCACATAAAACAGCGCCGGCTTTTCGAAGTTGCGTATAAACAAAAGCATCATCATCAATCATCTGGTCCTTATAAGGAGTGGAGCCCCAGGTGGTTTTATAACCTTTCACCGCAAAAAGGTCTTTCAATCCGAACGGAATGCCATGCAAGGGTCCTTTGTACCATCCTTTTTTGATTTCTTCATCTGCCTGCCTGGCCTGTTGCATGGCCAGGTCTTCAGTTAATGTAATCACTGACTGAAGCGTATCACCCCATTTTTTTAACCGGTCCAAAAAAAATTGTGTGAGTTCCACAGAAGATATCTTTTTGCTTTTGATCAAGGAAGCGAGCTGCATCACAGAATAAAAAGACAAATCATTTTTATTGACAGGGAGTGCCACATTCAAAGGAATATCCCAGAGAATTTTTTTCTGCTCCATTGGGATCGGGGTGCCCGGAGGTGCCGGCTGGAAGGCAAAAGGAAAGGGCAATGAATTTTTTGGCAACTGCTGATGCATCGTGGTATAAATTTCTTTCCAGGCAACAATGTTGTCTACCATGGAATCAGATTCTGCATCTGTAAAATTCAAATCGTACAAAGATGCAGACTGCTGAAGGATTTTGATTGTATCTGCGCGTGACTGTGCACTCAACTGAAGCGAAACTAAAATAACTAAGGAAAGGAAACACTTTTTCATACTCATTGTGTATTGTCAAAGTAACCGAAAAACGCTAACTTATCCGATCAAAACTTTACGGATGAAAAAGCTGCTTGGTTTTTGTATTTTGATTTCCTTTTTTTCGTGTGATCATTTCAAAGTTGCCACGGACAATCACACCACCACAACCCCCCTTGCCGAGTATTTCAATTATGGCGATACCGGGTTGCAAACAGCAGGCATCCATATGGTACCCATTACCACCCCCGTTGGGAAGTTTAAAGTGTGGACTAAAAGATTTGGGAATCATCCACGGATAAAAATACTGTTGTTGCATGGTGGTCCTTCCATGACACATGAATACATGGAATGTTTCGAAAGTTTTTTTCCAAAGGAAGGATTTGAATTTTATGAATATGATCAACTGGGCTCCTATTATTCAGATCAGCCATCAGACAGCAGCTTGTGGACCATCCCGCGCTTCGTAGATGAAGTGGAACAGGTGCGGATGGCCATTGGTGCGGATGCTACCAATTTTTTCCTGCTTGGTAATTCCTGGGGTGGCATGTTAGCGATGGAATACGCCTTGC
>JANLYU010000207.1:0-3436 GCA_031365785.1 Flavisolibacter sp.
TGTTCATTATCGCTGTACATGGCGGTGTTGATTTTTTCTTCGGTCCATTCAGGATTGTTCCGCAATAAATAGGAGGCCATTTTTTCTGGTTCTGACAATCGGATGCATCCATGGCTGAAAGCCCTTTTATCCTTACCAAAAAGACTTTTGGCAGGCGTATCATGAAAATAAATATTAAAGCTGTTGGGAAACAGAAATTTCACACGTCCCAGTGAATTTTTGTCACCTGGTAATTGCCTGATCTTAGGAAGTCCGGCCTCAGTTCCTGTCTGCTCCATATTTTGACTGGTCAGGTAGTCGGGGTTGGAAGCCATCTTAGGAAGGATTTCTTTTTTTACAATGCTGGGAGGTACGTTCCAGTAAGGACTGAAAACAATCTGATTCAGATCGCCACTGAACATCATAGTATTATGTCCTTCTTTTCCTACCACAACATTCATGTCAAAGGCCTTTTTTTTGCCTTCATAAACGTGCAACACAAATTCAGGGATATTCACCAGGATCAGCTGACCTGAACTCACTTCAGGCATCCACCGCATCCGTCCCATATTCATGAGAATCTGTTCCAGCCTTTTTTTAGCGGGTACGTTCATATCCTGAACCAGTTCCCCAGTAATTATGCCGGTAGGTGTATACCCCATGCGCTGCTGGAAATTTCTTACCGCACGTTCCAGCGTATCGTTGAAATTCTGGCTGGAATCATTGCCTATTAGATCTCCTGTAATCATTAACCTTTTTTTGATGACAGCAACAACAGGTTCAGAAATACCAGGTTTTAATGGCTTTTTTATCATGGGCACCTGGGGCCAACCGCCCTGTTTTACGATATCATTATACTTGGCGAGTTGAACTTTCAATAATTTATAAGGCTGATTTACATTTTCATAATATTTTTCATCTTTATGCTTTTTTGTCAGCAGAGAATCTGCTAATTGCAGAGGATCTTCTTTTTTACTGGGAACAAAGCGCTCCATTTCTTTTCTTTTCACATACCCTTTCTTGTAATTGTTCAGCACATATTCAATAAAGTGCTCTGTCAATGTCAATTCGGTGCTGATATAAGATTTATCAGTGGCTTTGGGTGCAAGGGTTTCTTCAGCCATAAGCGCGTCCATCCTTCTCTGAAGGGCTTTATCTCGCAAAGAGGTGTCATCATCATAGGTGGTCACATAATCGTGTAGGTTCCAGAACGCAAGTGCTTGTTCAGTAAGACCACTTCCGGTAAACCAGGCAAACTGGTAATTGCGTGCATTGTAAAAACTCCTCATCCGGCGGCCAATGGAATCATTCAATTTTTTAGTAACAATAAATTGTTCCATAGCAAGGCTGTCAAGAAACAGGTCAGAATAAGAATTGGTACGGGAGATACTGTAATCCCGCTTACTGGTTTTCTTTTGTCCTTCAGATTTAGTTTCATCATCATTATTTCCGGACTGTACTGAAACAGAATCTGAATGGCCTGAATTCTGGCACGAAGCCAACACGCTCATGGAAAGGCCAGCGTACAATAAAAATTTCTTCATAAGGCTGAGCTTGCAAATCACATGCCCTAATTGAACCCATCGCCGGCCCTTCCTGGCAGGCAGTTTCAGCTCCTTTGAAGATAAAAATGGGGAAATGTTGGGTTAGTAACTATCCAAAACCGCCCTGTCAGCGAATACAGGAGGACGTTGTGGTAGAGATTTTATTGAGTGCCGATAATAGTGTAAATTTTATATTTAATCAACCAAAACTCAACGTTATGATGAAAGCAATGGTTTATACACTATTTATAAGCTTACTTTTTATCTCCTGCAAGCAGAAACGGAGGGAAATAAATTATACTAAAATTGATCCCAAAGATGCTTACCGCATGATCCGCCATTATAATGATTCCGCTGTTTCCAAGAAACCCGGTAATCTCCTTCGCATGATCAAATTTAAGAACCAGGATGTCATGCAGCTTTTTTATGAAAAGGGCACCATCATATTCTGGAATGCAGCAGATATGGTAACGAATCAGCCAACGATCATTGTAGAGTTTGACGAAGAGCACCATTCTCCCGACCCGGCGCCGGTATATTTTAGCATGGAAGCACTTGGTATTTCTATTTGTCCGCCTCCCAATACGCCACCCTGCGATGCGACGGTGCCTTCTTCATAAAACGGCTGTATCTTCTTCAATGTCAAGTTGACGTATGGGTGGAGGAACAGGCCGGGAAGGCTTGAGCCATTTTTTAATGGAAAGTTTTTTTCTCATTTTGATCAATTTCTGGGAAGCCAGGAATTGAACCATACCATGTTCCATATAGTGCTGTAAAGGAACCAGGAGTAAGATCAGAAATATTTTGATCAGCCAGATCTTCAGGGGTTCACCATGCGTGATTTTATGGAGGTAGGAATCAATGAGGAGCACAATGAATTCAAACAGACAAATGAATGAAAAAAAGCCAAGCATTTTAATGACGACGGTTGAAACAGGGAATGCTCCGATCAGCATCATGATGAAAAAGACGGAAGTGATCACAATGGAAATCCCGACATATTGAAGGTTTCTGATTCTAATATTCTCTTTGGCCTGATCTGCAAGATCCTTTTGATGTCTCATATTCTCGCGGTCCACTTCCATTAAAACCACGTCACGCTGGGCAGATAGTTTTTGCAGGCTGTCATTGAGAAGAATGTACTGGTGGTTATAGAGGTAGGCTTTTTTGTAATCTCCTATTTTCGAATACAGGTTGCCTAGTTTCAGGTTGATGGTGGAATGGAAGTTAACATCATTGAGGGCACTATTCAATGAAAGGGCCTGTTCAAAATAAGGAATAGCTTTGCCCGTTTGTCCTAACAGTGCATAACATTCACCCACTTCTTTTATCACATCGCGCGTCTGAAAAATATCATTAGATCGTTTTAAGACAGGAACGGTTTGCAGATAATAAACAATGGCTGAATCAATCTTATTGGAAAAACGGTAAATATTGGCAATCGTTATGTAATAATCAAGGCTCCTGTTGAGGTAAGCTGTTTTGAGATCATCATGCGTGTTGAGAAAAGCCAGAGCAGTACTGTCGTTTTTTTCCACCACCATCAAAAAGGCAAGCATTAATTTCTTGCTGTACAACTGATATCTTTCTGATTGAAGGGAATCCGCCAGCAGCATGGCCTTCGTAATGTATTCCTTCTGATCAGTGAGACGGGCGATGTCGATATAATCCATCACTAATCCTAATTTATTACCTGATTCCAAATTCAACTCCAGGCTTTTAATCAAATTGTCTTTTGCCACCTCTGTGTTTCCCAGCGTTTGATAAAGGTTAGCGTACCGGTGAAATGCCATGGATTGAAGTGGAATATTTTTCAGGCTGTAAGCCAGGTCATAGGCATTATTGTAATTCTTGTAGGCTAATACAGTTTCTCCTTTCGCCAAAAAGATATCACCTAATTCAATATAGAGTAC